>JALYLC010000255.1 GCA_030774435.1 Actinomycetota bacterium | reverse complement strand
AGCAGTTGAAGTACCGCATCCACGTCGAGGAGGGCCCGCTGCTTCTGGACATCGACCTTGTCGGGCAGGTGCCGGCGTGGCGCCCCGGCACGGGCTACATGTACTTCGGTGAGCAGGACGAGCACTTCTTCGCGTGGCTGCCGTCTGTGCCGCAGGGGAGCGTCGTGGTTGACCTCGTCCTGGACGGTGTTCCGGAAACCCTGACCGGTGTGGGTTACCACGATCACAACTGGGGCGACGTGGCCATGACCAAGCTCATCAATCACTGGTACTGGGGCCGTGCCCAGGCCGGGGAGTACTCGATCGTGTCGAGCTACATTACGGCCGAAGCGAAATACGGCAGCACCGAGATCCCGATCTTCATGCTCGCGAAGGACGGCGCAGTCATCGCCGACGACCCCGGCCGGGTGCGGTTCTCCCTGGAGCACGAGCAGGTCGACGAGCACAGCGGTAAGCCGTTCGCGCAGGTCGTCACCTACGAGTACGAAGACGGAGCGAACCGCTACGTCATCCGCTATCAGCGACAGTCGACCATTGTCGACGAGCGGATGATCGACCGAATCACAGGAGCCAAACACTTCCTCGCCAAGGTGGCCCGGTTCGAGGGCGCGTACCTGCGGTTCACGGGCCAGGTGGAGCTCGAACACTTCGTCGACGGGCGGTCGGTGGAGAAGGTCGCCGACCCCGGGATCTGGGAGCTCATGTGGTTCGGCCACGTGCGGTGACCGCTGGTTTGGTCGGCAGCCCCGTGGCCGCTGTCGTGTGCCCCTGGTGCCCCCACCCGCTCTATCGGGAAGGAACGGGCGCTCTTCGGAATGCGGTTGTGATCCGGGGACTCGTCAGGGGCCCTTGGATGGCGGAGCGGTCGGGCCAGCGTGGAGCGCCAGACGAGTTGGCGCGCACCTGATCGAGCATCCGAGGACGGGACGTACGGTGAGGCCGGTGACCTCGGGCTCCCCGTACACCAACCTCGCTGGTTTGGAGCACGCTACCTCGAAGACGGCTGGGTGCTCGCCTTCGAGTCATGCGCGACTGAGGTCCGGTTCTTTGTCGAAGCCCAGCTCGTGCGTGACGTTGAGGACCATGCTTGCCTAGACCCGCGCAGCGCGTGGATGCGGTGGACGGCACTTTCTGCGCCGGTACGACGGTGTGTCGTGGAACCGTCCAACCGTCGCCAACGTGCTCCGGATTCGGATGGTCTTGAGTCTCCGGCGGATCCGGATGCCGTTCGCGCTTCGCTTTAAGCGTTTGCGCGTTAGTCCAGGTGATCAAGGCCTATGCACGCCCGTCGTGCGGTTCAGTCCTGGGAGAATGCATGCATGGTGTACGTGGCCGCAGAGCATCGCGGGCGTCGCGGGCGAGCTTGAAGCGTGCTCACTCGGAGCTGATCTGGAAGGACGCTCATCGTTCGAAAGCTATTCCGCCAGGTCAGCCTCAACCTACGTCGGCGTCGTGGTCTCGTTCAGGCGACCGAGGATCGCCTCGAGTACGCGCAGGGCGTCCTCTGCCCCGTCTGACGCCCCCTTCTCGAAGTCGCCTTCGGCGCCGAGCTCGTTGGTGAGGTGCGCGAGACAGATGACGTTGTGGCCGGCGGCGTCAGCGAAGGCGTAGAGGGCGGCGGCTTCCATCTCGACGGCAAGCACGCCTGCGGCGCGATGACGTTCGATGTCCTGCGCCGTCTCGCGGAACGGCGCATCGGTTGTCCAGGTGCTCCCGTAGACGACCGGTGGCCCATCCGGGAGGTGGAGCGCGGAGAGTCTCTCGCGCAGGTCGGGGCGCAGGTGGCTCCAGCGAGTTGCTGGAAGGTAGTGGAAGCTGGTGCCCTCGTCGCGGAGCGCGCGCTCGATCACCATGAACGACGCGATCCCGGGCGGCGCGGCGATGCGGCCTGCGGAGGTGAGGTTGATGAGGAGCTCGCATCCGCTGGCCATGAGTTCCTCGGCGACGAGCACCGCGAACGGCGCGCCGACGGTGAACGGCACGATGGCGACCTCGCGCTCCGCGAACGTGAAGCGCATGAGCGTCGTGTGGTAGCAGGCCCATGTGGGGTCGACGCGCGCGCGGCCGGTCTCTTGGAGGTGCCGTGAAAGATCACCGTCCGGGTCGAGCACGCAAATCGGCGGCACGCGGGTGTCGGGTAGGCGACGCTGGCGGCGAGCTTCGCGGAGCAGGCTCGCCGCCGTGAAGACGGATCGCTCGCCGTGCGGCTTGGCTTCGAACAGAGGCGGCGGTTCGTCCGCGCCTGGACGGGCCCTGACGGGCTCGGGTTCGGACATGCGTAGCAGCATCACCGATCCACTCCCTGCTGCAAAGGCCGTTCGAAGCCTGGCTCGGTCCGGGTCTCCCAATCGAGCGTCCGGATGGTTGGATGTGAGTGGGCTAGAGTCGTCGCCAGGGTCATGGCGATCGACGAGACAAGCTCCTCATCTCCTGCGCGCCGTGACGTTGCCGGCCAGCTCCGGTGGTGGTTGGGCAGTGGTGGCAACGGCGCCCCGGATGCCGCGCGCATGGCGTTGGTGTTCGCCGGGCTGCGGATCTTCGTCGGCGTCGTCTGGATCGCCAACCTCTCCTGGAAGTTGCCACCCGACTTCGGCCGCCACGATGCGCGCGGGTTGCTCTATTCGTTCGAGCTCGCCCACCGCTGGGCGCTCGTCGGGCCGCTCCGCGACCTGGTGGGGAGTGTCGTCATCCCTCATTTCACGCTCTTCGGCTGGCTGGTCTTCGGGATCGAGCTCAGCGCCGGCGTCCTGCTGGCCCTTGGGCTGATGACCCGCCTGGGGGCGCTTCTTGGCACTGCCGAGTCGGTCGCGATCACGCTGCTCGTGGGGCGAGCACCGACCGAGTGGTTCTGGGGCTACGCGATGTTCGTGGTGCTCAACGCACTCCCGCTCGTGGTGTCCGCGGACGCACGCTTGAGTGTCGCCCACGTGCGCCGCCGCGCGTGAGGATCTCCGTGATCATCCCGACGCTGCGGGAGGCCGACACCGTCGCGCGCGCGATCTCCACCACGCGGCAGAGGCTCGAGCCGTTCGAGGTCATCGTCGTGGATGCCGGCAGTGACGATGGAACACGCGAGGCGGCGGAGCACGCTGGCGCACGCGTGATCGACATACCCGGAAGCCGAGCCGTTGCCATGAACGCCGGAGCTCGCGTAGCTCGCGGCGATGCCTTGCTGTTCCTTCACGCCGACACGACGCTGCCGGAGGGCGCGGGCCATTCGATGCGCGAGGCGCTCTGCGACTGCGGCGGGGGCGCCTTCCGCATCCGCTACGACGACGGGCGCCCGGTCCTTCGCGCTTTGGGCGATCTACGTCTGCGCTTCCTCGGGCCCGTCTATGGGGATCAGGCGATCTTCGTCACGCGAGTCGTGTACGACCAGATCGGTGGCTACCAGCCATTGCCGATCATGGAGGACTATGACTTCGCACTCCGCCTTCGGCGCGCCGGTCGCTTCGTGCTGCTGCCGCTCTACGTCGAAACGGCGGCCCGCCGTCACCGCGGGCGCGGCACCCTCGCAACGCTGGCCCGCATGTGGACGATTCAATGGCTCTACCGCGTCGGCGTCAGCCCGGACCGGCTGGCGCGGATGTACCCACCCGTCCGCTGACGGCATGTGGACGCGCGGCGGGTTCTACGCGCGGCGGGCCTCCTACGATGACGCTGTGAACGCGCCATGATCGGCATCATCGGGGGCTCAGGGCTCTACGAGTTGTTCGAGGCCGAGCGCACGGTCGAGCCTGATACGCCGTATGGCCCGGCCTCGGCCCCGATCACGCTCTCGAGCGTCGCAGGCGTCCCGACCGCCTTCCTTCCGCGCCACGGCCTGTCGCATGAGCTCCCGCCCCACCGGATCCCCTACCGCGCGAACCTCTGGGCCCTCCAGGCCGTGGGCGTGACGCGCATCATCGCGCCGTGCGCGTCGGGCTCGCTGAGCCCGGCGCTGCCGCCTGGGACGTTCGTCGTCTGCGATCAATTCGTCGACCGCACCACGGGGCGCGACCACACCTTCTTCGACGGCCCGGAAGTGCGCCACGTCTCGGCGGCAGATCCGTACTGTGGCGACCTCCGGGCCACCCTGCTGACAGCAGGGCGCGACCTCGGGCTGCCGATGCGCGAGGGTGGAACCGTCGTCGTGATCGAAGGCCCGAGGTTCTCGACGCGTGCCGAGAGCGCCTGGTTCCAAGCCATGGGCTGGGACGTGATCAATATGACCGCCTATCCGGAGGGCTGGCTCGCTCGCGAACTGGGCATGTGTTACGCGAACCTGTCGCTGATCACCGACTACGACGTGGGGGTGGCGGGTGACGCCGTCCACGGAGCCGTGACGGCCCGAGCGGTGCTGGAGGCTTTCGCCGCAAACATCGAGCGGCTCCGACTGCTCTTGGCGAGTGCCGTGTCGCGTATCGGCCCGGTCCCAGCGGACGACCCCTGCAAACGGGCGCTCGAGCACTCCGGCGTCTAACTGGTCAATTCTCGGCGGCGACCGTCATTCCATCGAGGAACGAAGCGGCCAGCAGGATCGCGAGTGCGGTCTGGCCCTCGACGAACTCGCCGGTGCGGGCGCGAGCGAGCGCCTCCGCGATCGGCAGGCGCACGGCCACGAGGCTCTCTTCCTCGTCGGGGTGCGATGTCGTCAACTCGACGTCCTCGGCGAGGAAGGCGTCGGAACGCAGGCTGAGGTGGGCGCTGGAGGAGTAGAAGGTCGAGAGGTGCCGCCAGGACGACGATCGGCCGCCAACCTCTTCGCAGAGCTCACGCTGAGCGGCCTCGAGGGCGCTTTCGCCTTCCTCGACCGAACCGGCGGGTACCTCGAGCGTCCAGTCGCGCACGGGGTGGCGGTACTGGCGTACCAGTACCAGCTCCCGCGCGCGCGTCACGGCGACCACGAAGACGGCTCGCGGCACGGCGAGGTAGGTGTAGGCGCTGCGCCGTCCGTCAGTGCGAAGCAGCTCATCGCTTACGACTGCACGCCAGGGAGACGCGGCGAGGAGCTCGCTGCTCACGAGGCGCGGCGCCGCTTCGTCGCCGACGATGATGCCCTGTTCGGTGAGCTCGCGTAGGACTGAGGCGCTGTGCCGTGCGACTGCTGGGTCGAGCTCGTCGCGGCAGGCAGCCAGGTCGGCGTAGGTGTCGACATCGCGCCACGGCTCCAGCGCGTGGGTGCTCAGCCTGGCGTCGTGACAGCGGCGCATGGTCGCGGCCCACACCGCCGGCGTCGACCATGGGATGTCCCGAAAGGGCGCCTCATGTGCGGCACGCATCGCGACGAGCCAGTATCCGCCGTCCATCGCGGGGCCGAGCACGACATCCACGCCCGCGGCCAGGGCGTTGTACGCCCGGGTGATCGACCCGGCCGGAAGGCCGGGCAAGTCGGAGGAGATGATCGCCACCGGTCCGCCGCTGACATGGTCGGAGATGCCGTGCGCCAGGGCGTCGGCAAGTCCTCGCCCGCGCTGCAGTTCTACGGGTGTACCGGGAGCGAGCGCGTCGAGCGCCGAGCGCTCCTCCTCGGTCGCGACAAGCAGCCGGACGTCGTCTGTGTCGCTCCGGCAGGCAGTGATCGTGTCGAGAAGCAGTGCTCGCTGTAGCGCTGCCGCCTGCTCGCCCGAGAGCGGCGGCACGAGGCGGGTCTTGCTACGTCCGGCCACCGGAGCCTTCGCCACGATGAGAGCCGTGATCGTCACCATTGGGGGAGCGTGTCAGATTTGCGCACCACCCCCGTCTTCTCCGGAAACGGACGTCAGAGGTCGGCTTCGCGGATTCGACTGACGTCGGAGGCGGGCTTTGCGGCGTACGTGCCGAGGGCCTGCACGGTCTCCGTACGCGTGGCCCACATCGTGGCCCAGAATGCCCTCGCGGCGCATGGTTGAGCGGTGCGCCCCAAGCTCGACAAGCTGGGGGTCACTGGTTCGAGCCCAGTATCGCCCATGACGGAACGCCAGCCGGCAAGCTAGTTCCCGAGCGCTCTGGCCTGTGAGCCCGGCTGACGGCGCCGGCGGTGTACAGGCCGCCGGAAGCGTGATTGCAAGGCCCGTCGGACGGACGGCAGGGTGGCGGTGTGCCGCACGCATTCCACATCGAACCTCAGCGGATGCGCAAAGCGCTGCGCCTGGTCGAATCCGGCGCCCGGGGTGTCGCGCCTTTGATGACAATCGCATTCCCGCTCGAGCGCATCGGCGAAGCCTTTGAAACGGCCGTCGCGAAGCCGGATGCGTTTGTCTAGCTACTTGCCCCGGAAGAACTCGGCTTCGCGTGGCGGGGGTCGGGTCGGATAGACCGGTTCGGCGTGGGCTGCCCGGGATGTTCCGCTGGGGCCTATGCGGTGGCGTGGCTGCGGTAGGTGTCGAGGTTGTAGGCGAGGATTGTCCAGTTGGTGTGGGTGTTGACTCCGGCAAGGCCGCGGAGGCGGCTTCTGCCGAGCCCGTAGGCGCGTTTGAGGTGGCTGATGTGGCCCTCGCAGCCGGTTCGGAAGCGTGCCAGTCGTCGCCTGGTGGAGCGGCTTGCTGGGGTCTTTCGGCCGGTGATGAATAGCTGTCGTGGCGCGAGCGGCGTCATTGCCGTGCTCGTGGCGCGGCTCTGGAAGCCGCCGTCGACGGCCACGATGCGCGGTTTCAGGCCGGCGTTGACGAGCTCGCCGACGGTCCTGGGGAGCAGCTCGTTCTCGGAGGGGTTGCCGATGTTGATCGTGACGGGCACGAGGAAGCCGCGTGCGCCGCGCTGGGTTGAGGGGCAGACCTCGGCGAGCTGCGCGACGTAGCCGATTGGGTTGGGTTGCCGAGCTTGCCTTTGCGGATCGGACGCGCGTCGGCATCTGCGAGCGAGACCAGCCGATCGCTGATCGGCTCGCCGGCGACCCGCTGGCGGATCTGCTGCGTGACCCGCTCGACGCGCGCGAGCAAGCGCTCGACGCGGCGGGCGGCAGCGAGCTTGCGCTGCGCGCCGCGTCCTCGCGCGCGACGCCGCGCGGCTGCGATCACGGCTCTGGCTTGCTAGACGCTGCGCTCCAACAGCTCGCCACACTCGCCGGTCAGCTTGATGACCTCGGCCTTGGCGTCCCCGTTGCGGCGCCGCGACGCTCGCCCGAGCGCACGCAGCCGCCTGCCGATCGCGCGCGAGCGGTCGACGACGACATCAACGCCGGCCGTCTCGCTCAACGCGCGTGTCTGGCGGGCGAGCGCTTGGGCGCCGTCCAGCGCCAGCCCGGCGTCCGTCGGGTAGCGCATGTCCGCCTCGATGACCGTCGAGTCGATCCGTACCGCACGGGCGCGAAAGCGCGTCTCGCGGGTCGCTTTCGCGATCACCAACCGGCTGATCTCGCTGATCGGCTGCTCGCCAAGACGGCGTACCAGCTTGCGGATCGTCGACTCGTCCGGCACCGCCCGACCCAGCCCGATGCGACAGAACCGCCGCAACGAAAACGAGTCGGAGACCTCGGCTAGTAGCGTCTCGTAGCCCCAGCCGTAGCGGTGCTTGAGCAGCATCAGCCGCACGAACGTCTCCATCGGCACCGTCGGCCGGCCTTGCGCGAGCGCCTCCGGCCAGCGCTCAAGCCACAACCCGCGGAACGGCGCGAGCAGCTCGCCATCCTCGATCAGCGCGTCCAACCGCGCCAGATCCGCCGGCAACGCCAACACCTCCGCCGGCAGCACCGCGTCCCACAGCGTCTCCATCTGCTCGCCCCGCAACCGCAGCATCACACGCCTCCCGATCTCCCAGAAACACACCACACGCAGGAAGATCGTAGGACCCCAACCGGACCGACCCCGACATCGCCACCCCACTATTTCTGGGGCAAGTAGCTAGAGGGATGGGCTGCTAGCGGAGGTTGCAGTCTGTACGCTCTTCCGTCTTACTTCGGGCGGCCGCTGCTACACGACGTCGCAGGAGTGCCGCATGCCCGGCTGACGGGAGGACTATGCTGAAACGTTTGATTCAGTCAGCATTCGCGCGGCTCGGCTATCGAATCGTCCGAGATCGGGAG
>JALYLC010000254.1 GCA_030774435.1 Actinomycetota bacterium | reverse complement strand
GGCGCGGAACGCGCCGCGCGATTGGAGCGGCCGCCACCGAGGGCCCGCGCTGCGGCGGCCTCGTCGACGGTGTCGCCCTGCAGGCGCACGCCGGCCTCGGCGAGGCGGCGGGCCACCTCTCCGGGATCGAGCCCGCGCTCGCGGGCAATGTCGGCTACACGCTTTCTCGGCATCTGGAGTTGGACTGTATCAGGGTGATGGTGCGCCCCCCGCCGCGCTCTGGACGGCTTGCCAAAGCCCGTCGGGCACATTCACGCGCGCGCGCAAGGAGCGGCTCAGCAGGCCTCGGCGCGCACGCAGCGCGGCCACGCAGGACTCGCTCGGGCAGACGTAGGCGCCGCGTCCGGCGGCGCGCCCGACGACCAGCATCCCGCCGGGGTCGGGATGCAGCGGGACGAGCTCGTGCTGCGGGCGCCTGGTGGCGCACCCGCAGCACGTGCGAACCCCGTGAGGGTGGGCTATTTGGCCTCGACCTCGGCCATGGCCTGGTGGGCCGGCAGGTCGCAGAAGCGCGAACCGGGGATGGCGTTGTTCGGGCAGCGCTTGCCCGAGGCCATCACCGCAGCGCAACGCCCGCCGAGCACGTCGTCGGTCTCGCCGCCGGAGAAGGCGATCTCGGCCTCCTCCTCTGCGAACTCCGTCTCGCCCTTGATCTCGACGCGCCAGCCGGTCAGGCGCGCAGCGAGGCGGGCGTTCTGGCCCTCGCGCCCGATCGCCAGCGAGAGCTGGTCGTCCGGCACGACGACGGTCGCCTGCTGGAGCTCGTCGTCGACGAGCACCTCGCGCACCCGCGCGGGCGAGAGCGCCTTGGCCAGGAAGCGAGCGGGCTCGTTGTTCCACGGGATGATGTCGATCTTCTCGCCGCGCAGCTCGGACACGACCATGCGCACGCGCGAGCCGCGCGGGCCGACGCACGCGCCGACGGGATCGACGCCGTGGATGTGCGACTCGACGGCGATCTTGGAGCGGTAGCCGGGCTCGCGGGCGACCGCGCGGATCTCGACGTGCCCGCCCTCGATCTCGGGCACCTCCATCTCGAACAGCTTGCGGATCAGCTCGTCGGAGCGACGGGAGAGCACGATCTGGGGCCCGCGCGTTCCCGTGCGCACCTCGATGATCACGCCCTTGATGCGTGCGCCGTGCTCGTAGCGCTCACCGGGCACCTGCTCGGAGCCGGGCAGCAGCGCCTCGACGCCTCGCCCGAGGTCGACGATCGTGGCCCGGGAGTCGGCCTGCTGGACGACGCCCGTGACGATGTCGCCGACGCGGTCCTTGTACTCCTCGAACATGATCTCGCGCTCGGCCTCGCGCATGCGCTGCAGGATCACCTGCTTCGCGGTCTGCGCGGCGATGCGCCCGAAGTCGTCGGCCGTCGTGACGTCGGCGGACTCGATCTGGCTGTCGGGGAACTGCGCCCAGTCGATCACGGGCTCGGGCTCGACCGGCTCGAGCGGCAGGGGCTCGCCCTCGGCCGGCGGCTCGGGCTCCGGATAGCTGACGCCGGGATGCCCCTCGAGCTCCTCGGGGGTCAGCATCAGCGTGAACACGCGGATATCGCCCGTCTCGCGATCGAACTCCACGCGCGCGAACGGCTTGGCATGCGAGGTCTTGCGGTACGCAGCCAGCAACGCGTCCTCGAGCGCGGTGAACAGGATCTCGGGATCGATCCCCTTCTCGTAGGCGACGACGCCGATGGCGTCGAGGATCTCCTTGGACATCTACAACTCCTCAACCAGATGAGCGCGGCTGATCGCCGCAAACGGAATCTCAATGACAGCGCCGTCCTCGTCGCGCACCACGGCGCGCTGCCCGTCGCTCTCGAGCAACTCGCCGCGGATGCGGCGACGGCCCTCGAGCAGGGCGTGCAGGCGTATATCGACCTCGCGGCCGCGAAAGCGTTCGTAGTGCGCGGGCTTGGTGAGCGGGCGCGGAATACCGGGGGACGAGACCTCGAGCGAGTAGCGCTCGCGGAAGGCCACGAGTGCGCGGCCGACCTCGACGCAGCGCTCGTGATCGACGCCGTCGGGGTGGTCGATGAGCACTCGCAGCACCCCGCCGGTGACGACCCGCACATCGACCAGGTCGATCGCGGGCAGGACGGCGCCGAGCACGCGCTCGACGTCCTCTGCGATCGCTTCCGTGTGCCGCACAGCCATATGTCAGTGTCCTCCTGGCCGGTCGCCGTGACCGTGCCGAGGCACAAAAAAGGCGGGTCGGAGAACCCACCTTTCCAGCACCTACACCTCCGACTGCGGACACGAGCGAACCTCCTGCACGGTAGCACGCCCCGCGGGACCCGGCGAAGGCGAGTCAGAGCTCGATCAGAGCTCGATGAGGATCGTCACCGGCCCGTCGTTGACCAGCTCCACCTCCATGTGCGCCCCGAAGCGCCCGCGCTCCACCGGGCTCACGCCCTCGGCGGCGAGGCGCTCGCAGACGCGCTCGTAGAGCGGCTCCGCCAGCTCCGGCGCCACCGCTTCGCCGAAGCTCGGCCGGTTGCCGCGTGACGTGTCGCCGTAGAGCGTGAACTGGCTGATGACGAGCGCCGCGCCCTCCGTGGCGAGCAGGCTCTCGTCGAAACGGCCGGCGGCGTCCGGGAACACCCGCAGGCGCGCC
>JALYLC010000253.1 GCA_030774435.1 Actinomycetota bacterium | reverse complement strand
AGCCCGCCCTGCCGACGACGCTCACGCTGTTTGCGCAGCCCGATAGCGCGATCATCTATGCAAGCAAGGTCACGCTGACTGGCGAGCTCTCAACCAAGAAGGCCGGGGAAAACGTCGTCG
The DNA here is from genome assembly GCA_030774435.1 of Actinomycetota bacterium. Lineage (GTDB taxonomy): Bacteria > Actinomycetota > Thermoleophilia > Gaiellales > JALYLC01 > JALYLC01. The sequence goes on along the minus strand of JALYLC010000253.1, from coordinate 2,028 downwards.
TGCTCGCCATGCCGTGTGGTCGCAGCGACCTCACAAAGGCTGCCACGATGCAGACAACCAGCGGCGGCGAGTACACCATCGGCCTGCGCCCGGGCAGGAACACCGACTACACCGTGCAAGTGGGAGCCGTGAAGAGCCCGCCAGTGACCGTAAAGGTGCGCCCGCGGCTGCGTCTGGGTCGCGTGGCCGCACATCGCTACTCGCTGCGCGTGTTCGCCGCCCAAAAGTTCGCCGGCCGCTACGCAACCCTCCAGCGGTACAACGCCAGCAGCGGCCGCTGGATCTTCGTCAAGCGCGTCCGCCTGCACACGAACTCCACGAACATCCTGCCCACGGTCATCTCGTCCGTCGCGTTCCGATCGGCAATCAAGCCGGGCGTCAGGATCCGCGCCTTCTTGCCGCAGCTCCAAGCAGGCAGCTGCTACCAGCCCGGCACCAGCAACGCCATCCGCAGCTAACACGGCGCTCTCAACGCTCGTGGGCCGCCTCTCGTTTGGCGCGGGAGTCCGCCCACGAGCGCCAGCCAGCCGTAGATGCGGAGCGAGCTCGTGAACCGCTCGCGCATTTCGCGACGGGCGCGCTGTCGTGCGTTCTCCTCGAGGGAGTCGGCATCGCGCGAGTCCAGCCAGCGGCGCCGAAGCGCCGACCTTTCGGACGATCCGGCCGTCAGGCGGTCTGGTCGTGAAGTCCTCTGCGTTGGATCTCAGCGCCAATCTCATCGGAGAGCGACTCCGCCGCGGAGGGCGCGCGTTGCCCGGCGTCGGCACGGCAGGAGGCTGACCGCGTCAACGGGTTGAGCCCTGCGACTCGCGGTAAGGTAGGCATGCGAGGCGGTCATCCCTGTCAAGGGCCAATACTGGCCTCTTCGCCGTCCCGCTCGGCGTTCGGGTCACGCCACCTCCGGGGCCGGACGGGGCGCGTCTACGGGGCCGGCTCTCTCGGTTAGTCATGCTCTGACTCCTCCGATAGCTTGAGACGCGGGGGGGCCTCGGCTGGGAGCCGTCCCGCTCGCGCGGTGCGGCCCGAGGCGCTCGTTACCGTTGATCCCGGGCGACGAGTTCCCTCTCGCCTCCTATTGGAGCTGGCGCGGGCGAGACCCGCCCGAGTCTTCTACTGCTTGAAGGGAGACCATGCCGAGCCGCGCCGCCCCCGCGCTGCCCGTCTCGCCCGCGCCGTCGCGTGAGCGTACGCCGAAAGCCGTGCCGGTGGGACACGAAAGGCGAGATACCCGCAGGCTTGCTCGGCGACACCCAGGGTCGGCCTAACCCGTGCGCCCCTGTGGTCCGGCGAGCCTTGGTGCGTTTCAGTCGGTGCGGTAGCGCCGGCCGCGCTGCGGTGCGATTGCGTGGATCGGGTGCTACGCTCGGGGTGCTCGCTAGAGGCCGGCCACGGCGCTCTGCCGGGGCCTTCCCGAACCCCTAGTGTCCAGCACCCTTCGCGGTGCTCGCTCGCACACGAGGGCCGCGGAGGGTGTCTCGCGTCGGCGTGCGCTTGGCGCTGTCTCGACCGGAGAGTTTGCGCGCTAGGTGGCCCTCCGCCGGGCGAACGCGACCGGCCAGGAGGTACGCTCGCCAGGCCCGACGATCAGCCGCTCGTGTTCAGGCTATCCGCTCGATCTCTTCCGACGCCTGAGCCAGCGCGTTGGCCCTGGCAGCCTTGGCCTTCGCCGCGGCAGCAGCAACGGCTGCCGGTGGCGCGTGCGCCCGGTCGGTGGCGCGCTCTTGTGTGAACGAGTGGGGGAACATTGCGCAAATGCCGTTCAACCAAGCGATTCGGCCCCTCACTGCGCCTCAAATGCGCCAGTAAATGCGCCAGCACGGCGCCGCTACCCGTTCGGGGAGTGGCGCAGCTCGAGATAGGTCCTAGGTTGGGATCAGACGCCCCGGGGAGGCAAGGCCAATGGCCGGCGGCGCCGGCCCGCGAAACCACGTAGCCTGACTCGGCATGAGCGCCGACGACGAGGGCACCTGGTACGAACTCTGGCCGAACAGCCACAAGCCGACCGGGACTGAGCCTGAGCGGTACCGC
>JALYLC010000252.1 GCA_030774435.1 Actinomycetota bacterium | reverse complement strand
GGCCCCTCTGAACTACGACTCGGTCGCGGGCCTCGCCGTGGGCGCGTGCGGCGCGGGCGCCGGGAGCGCCGCGGTCGGCGGCTCGATCGTGATGTTGGGCAGCGCCTTGTCGAGCCAGCGCGGCATGTACCAGGACTTCTCGCCGAGCACGGTGAGCAGCGCCGGCACGACGGTCAGGCGCATGATCAGCGCATCCGTCAGGATCGCGACGGCAAGCAGGAGGCCGAACTCCTTGCTGATGCGATCCGGCGCGAGCATGAAGGCGATGAACACGGACGACATGATGATCGCCGCTGCGAAGACCACTCGGCCGATCGCCCCGACGCCATCTCTGACGGCGTCCTTCGTGGCCTTGCCGTGGATGTGCTCCTCCCTGATCCGGCTCATCAGGAAGACCTCGTAGTCCATTGAGAGGCCGAACAGGATCGCGAAGGCGATCGGTGGCACGAAGCTTTCGATCGGCCCTGTGCGGTCGAGCCCGATCAGGGTGAGTCCGTGGCCCATCTTGAAGACGACCGTCAGGACGCTGAACCCGACCGTGGCCGAGATCAGCGTCGTGATCGCCGCCTTGATCGCGACGACGATCGAGCGGAAGGCCATCGAGAGCACCAGGAACGTGACGCCGATGATGTACAGCAGGAACCACGGCGCGCGCGAGTAGATGCGGTTCGAGATGTCGATGAAGGCCGCGTTCTGACCGCTCACGTAGGCGTGTGCCTGGGTGCCCTCGAGCGCCGTCGGCACGGTGTGCTTGCGCAGCGTGTCGATCAGGTCGTCCGTCTTCTTGTCCTGCGGCTTGGTGGCCGGGGAGATGACGACGAGCGCGACGTCCTTCGACTTGTTGTAGATCGGCTTCTGCACGAACGCCGCCGACGACTTCGGCAGTTGCTTCGCCGCTGCGTAGACCTTCTGCGCCGCCCCGGTGTCCGAGCCCTGGTCGACGACGATCGGGATCGGTCCGTTGAAGCCGGCACCGAAGCCCGTCGTGAGCAGGTCGTAGGCCTGGCGCCCCGTCGTGCTCTTGGACGCCGTGCTCGCATCGGCCGTGCCGAGGCGCGTCCCCAGAACGGGGGCGGCCATGATGATGATCAGCACGATCGCGCCGATCAGCAGGGCGCTCGAGCGCCGCACGGTGGTTGCCCCCCAGCGCCCGATGATCGTGTGCGCGCGCGCCGCCTCGGAGTCGTCGCTCTCACGCAGGAACGGCACCTTGAGGCGGTCGATGCGGTGACCGATCAGCGCCAGCAGGCCGGGCAGCAGGAACGTCGCGTAGAGGACGGCCGTGAGCACGCCGAGCGCGCCGCCCATGCCGAGCTTGGTGATGAACGGGATGCCGATCACGGCCAGGCCGGTGATCGAGATCGCGACCGTGACGCCGGCGAAGATCACTGCGCGGCCCGCCGTGGCCGAGGCATAGGCCGCGGCCTCGCGCGGAGGCATGCCGTCGTGCAGGGCCTGTCTGAAGCGCGTGACTATGAAGAGCGTGTAGTCGACGCCGACCCCGATTCCGATCATCGAGACGAGGATCGGCGTGATCGTGTTGAAGTCGGTCAGGTTGGCCAGCAGGAACAACAGACCGAAGGCAGTGCCCACCGAGAGGCCGGCGAACAGGATCGGCACGCCCGCGGCCACGAACGTCCGGAAGACGATCAGCAGCACGATCAGCGCGGCCAGGATGCCGAGCAGCTCGCTCGAGCCCTGTTCCGGCGGGGGCTGGTCGGCGTCACCCGTGTACTCCGTCTGGATGCCGGCCTTGCCGAGCGTGGCCGTCATCGAGTCCTCGAGCTTGACGATCTTGCTGCGCGTGAGCTGGAACCCGTCCTTCGAGAACTGCACCTCGGCATATCCGATGCCCGGGTGGGTCTTCGAGAGCCGCTGGTTGTTGTCGGCGAACGGGCCGCTGACGTTGGTCGCGTACCGCTCCTTGGCGGCCAGCGCCAGCGCGCTCTTGATAGCGGCGCGTGGCGCAGGCGCGGCCAGCTTGCCATCGGGCTTGTTGAAGACGATCTGGAGGATCGCGCCGTTGCGCGCCCCGAACTTGGCCTTGAGGACGTCGGTGGCCTTCTGGGCATCCGAGCCCGGGATCACGAACTTGTTCTCGAGCGTGCCCTTGAGCGGGCCGAACGCCAGGAACGAGATCACGATGAACGTGAGCAGACCGCCGAAGACGGTCCGCTTGGGGTGTGACGCCTGGGTGCGCGCGATCTTCGCGAGCAGTCCCGTGTGGGCGCCGCGCGACTCCCATTCGGCGGGAGTGATGTCGGTCATTCCGTTCCCTTCCTGCGCTTGCCCCCCGGCAGCGCGGACGCTTCGCCTCGCGTATCCATTCACAGCGGTGCAACGACGCGAGACACCCTAGCGTGAACCATGTGAACGCCGTTCACCCTAGCAACTGGGTGCGAACGGTGTCAACATAGCGCCACATGATGATCCCGACCCGCCCGACGTACCACCATGGCGATCTGCGCAACAGCCTGATCCGCGCGGCGCTGGCGCTCGTCGCCGAGCGCGGCGTCGAAGGCTTTTCCCTGCGCGAGGCGGCGCGGACGGTCGGCGTCTCGGCGAGCGCGTGCTACCGGCACTTCTCCGACCGCGAGGAGCTGCTCGCGGCAGTGGCGCACGAGGGCCTCGACACGCTGGCCGAGGAGATGCGCGCCGCAGCGGTGGCGCACGAAGGGCCGGGCGCATTCAACGCCGTCCATCGCTTCTGGGACTACAGCGCCGCCTACCTGCACTTCGCGCTCGAGCATCCTGCGCACTTCCGGGTCATGCACGCGATCCCCAAGTCCGAGCACAGCCGCGATCTGATGCTGCCGCGCACGCCCGCAGTGCTCGCGCAGGCCGCCATGGAGGCACTCGTCGCAGCAGACGTCGTCGCGCCCGAAGCGGCCGGGCGCGCGCTGCTCGCCTGCTGGACGTCCATCCACGGGCTCGCGCAACTGACGGTCGCCGGCCAGCTCCCGCTGAACGACGAGCTCACGCTCGAAGCCGCGCTCGACGCCGTGCTGCGCACGGCGATGCTCGGCGCGGGAGTCGATGCCGGGTTGCTCCCTCCCGAGCATCCGCTGCCGGGCGGAGTCTGCCCGGGCATGGCCGAGCTCGTGCGCGAAGCCTCCTAGCGGTGGCGCTGCTCGCTCTCACTCCCGACGAGCTGCTCTCGACGACCCGCGCCGTGCGCAAGCGGCTCGACTTCGAGCGGCCCGTCGAGCGCGAGCTGCTGGACGAGTGCCTGGCGCTGGCCCAGCAGGCGCCGAACGCGTCGAACTCCGAGCCGTGGCGCTTCGTCGTCGTGACCGAGGAGGCGACGAGGGCAAAGCTCGCCGAGTGCTACCGCACCGGGTGGTCGGCCTACCGCAAGCAGATCGACGAGCAGGCGCGCGACGGGACGGACCCGCCGGTGCTCGCTTCGGCCCAGTACCTCGCCGATCGCTTCCACGAGGTCCCGGCGATGGTGCTGCCGTGTCTCGTGCCGCGGGCCGACAGCGCACCGTCGGCCCGCCAGGCCGGGCTCTACGGCTCCGTCATCCAGGCCGCCTGGAGCTTTCAGCTGGCCGCGCGCGCGAGAGGGCTCGGCACGTGCTGGACGACGCTGCACCTGCCCCGCGAGCGCGACGCCGCAGAGCTGCTCGGCATTCCCTACGAGCGCGTCCAGCAGGTCGCGCTGATCACGGTCGGCTACACGCTCGGGACCGATTTCAAGCCCGGCCGCCGGGTCGCGCTCGAGCGCGTCGTGCGCTACGAGCGCTGGCGCTGACGCTTTCGTCACACCGGGGACAGGACACGTAACGCAGGTGCCCGGCAGCCTCCTCCCATGAGCCATCTGCCGAGCGCACCCTCGAGCGAGACGATCCACGTCGACCGCGCAGCGCTGCATGCGTTCGTCGACGCCCAGGCCGACCTGATCGAGCGCACCCCCGTGCCCGACGACGTGCTCTCCCCCGAGGACCTGTTTCCCGCCGCCCTCGACCCGGAGCGCCTGTGGCGGATCGCCGGCGTCGCGACGCTGATCGGCCTCGCGATCTACGAGGACGCGGAGCGCTTCATCGCCCCGGCCGCACAGCCATGAGGCACCTGGCGAGGCGACGAGCCTCCGCCGGCGCTGCGCTATCTTGGGACGTCCGCGCCGACGTAGCTCAGCTGGTAGAGCACTTCACTCGTAATGAAGGGGTCCGGGGTTCGAATCCCCGCGTCGGCTTCGCCGTTCATTTCATGGCATTTGCCGCATTTGCAGGCTGATTCCTCGATCACGGACGAGCGGGTACCGCACTTCTTAGCAACATTGGACGCCCTTCCGCTCGAC
>JALYLC010000251.1 GCA_030774435.1 Actinomycetota bacterium | reverse complement strand
GCCCACGAGCGCCAGCAACCCGAGCGCGAGCACAACCGCCGGGAACGACTGCAGCGTGTCCATCACGACGATCAGCGCCTGGTCGACGGCGCCGCCGATGTAGCCCGCGAGCACGCCGATCAGGCCGCCGACCACCACGGCGAGCAGCACGGCGGGACCGGCTACTTCGAGCGCGATGCGGGCGCCGAAGATGATTCGCGAGAGCAGATCGCGGCCGATCGAGTCTGTTCCGAGCGGGTGCGCCCACGATGGCCCCGCGAGCCGGTGCAGGATGTCCTCGCCCAGCGGATCATGGGGTGCCAGCCACGGCGCGCCGACGGCTGCCACGACGACGAGCACGACGACGATGACGCCGAACGCACCCGCCGGGTGTCGAAGCAGGTCTCGCAGCACAGACCGGCGCGTGCGCGCCACGGCGGCGCGCGCCTCGATCGGCTCGAGCGACCCGACAACGCTCATCGGCTGCCTCCCGTCCGGATCCGCGGGTCAAGCGCACGATAGGACACGTCGGCGACGAGGTTGGCTCCCACGAATAACAGTGCCGTGACGAGGATGCAGCCTTGCACGAGCGGGTAGTTGCGCTGCTCGATGGCATTGACGAGTTGTGATCCGATGCCGACGCGCGCAAAGATGTTCTCGATGAAGACGGCGCCGGCCAGCAGCGAACCGGTGCCGACCCCGAGCACGGCGATCGTCGGGATCAGGGCATTGCGCAGGGCGTACTGCCACACCACCGTGCGACCGCGTAGGCCATACGCGCGCGCGGTGCGGACGTAGTCCGCACCGAGCACCTCGAGCATGCTCGCGCGCACGAGGCGCGCCAGATAGCCGACCCAGGCGAGACCGAGGGCGACGGCAGGGAGGATCAGGTGCTCGAGGTAGTCAAGTGGATGGCCTGTCTCGCCGTTCCCCGTCCCGGGCAGGAGTTGCAGGCGCACCGTGACGAGCAGGAGGAGCAGCAGGCCTACCACGTACGACGGCGCCGTGATGGTTGCGATCGAGAGCAGCCGGAGAACGCGATCGCCGATGCCGCCGGCGCGGATCGCGGAGGAGACGCCGAGGGGGATGCCGAGAGCCACGGCGAAGAGCATGCTCGCGAGACCGAGGACGATGGTGTGGGGCAGGGCGGCGCCGATCAGCTCGCGGACCGGTCGTTGTGTGAGGAAGTCGGTGCCGAGATTGCCATGCAGCGCGCGCCATACGTATCCCGCCACCTGATTCAGCAGGGGCTCGTCGAGGTGCATCTGTTTGCGTACCTGGGCGGACAGCTCGGGCGTCGCGCGCCCACCCAGAATGATCCGGACCGGATCCCCCGGGATGAGGTGCACGGCGACCGAGAGCAGCACCATGACGAGCACGATCACGCCAGCCGCGGCGACCAGGCGCTGAAGCACGTAACGGGTCATGGGGGGCCGGCTCGGCAAGCCCCGCGCAGCCGGAGCGGACGGCCGCCTGCAGGCGGTCGCAGCACAGTCACGCCGGACGGAAGGCCCGCGGCATGAAGCGGCCGATCGGCGACAGGGACGGCGTCACGACGCCCTTCCGCCAGGCGAAGTAGTTGGTCGGGTAGATCGCCCAGTTGGCGTCCACAGCCTGATCCATCAGTTTCTGCATCTCGATGTAGATCTTCGTCCGCTTGCCCGGGTCGAGCGTGCGCGTCCCCTCCTTGTTGAGGCGGTCGAACGCAGGATTGCAGGAGCGCATCCAGTTCCAGACCTGAACCTCGTCGCACGTGAACCACTCGATCGACCAGAAGGGATCGGGCGCGCTCGTGAAGTTGCCGTAGAAGAGCTGGAGCTCCTTCGTGACGTTCTTGTTGTCGGTCATGAACGTCGTCCACGCGCCCTCGTTGAGAAGGTTGAGCTTCACGTCCAGTCCGACGTCCTTCAGATTCGCCTGCACGATCTGCGCCGCCGTCTTGTTCGGCTCGATGTTGGTGCTCGTCAGCGTCAGCGTGCTTGGCGGGGTGGCCACCTTCGCGAGGTAGGACTTGGCCTTGTCGACATTGTGCTGGTAGCGGGGAGCGTTGGCCCAGT
>JALYLC010000250.1 GCA_030774435.1 Actinomycetota bacterium | reverse complement strand
TCACCGCGACCGGGCCGGATCAGAAGTGGTGTGCGGACATCACCTATATCGAGACGCGCGAGGGCTACCTCTTCCTCGCCGTCGTGAGCGACGCCTTCTCGCGCCGGATCGTGGGCTGGAGCATGCGCGACAACCTCGAGGCCGAAATCGTCGCTGATGCGATCGCCATGAGCGTCGCCAGACGCCGACCCCAGCCGGGCGTCATCCACCATTCCGACCGCGGCTCGCAAGTACCTCTCCTACGACTACACCCAGGTGCTCTCCGACCACGGCCTGCTTGCGTCCTGCGGCTCGGTCGGCGACGCCTACGACTGTGAGCCGAGAGCTTCGTCGACACCGTCAAGACCGAGCTGATCCGCGACCGCATGTGGCGCACCCAGACCCAGCTTGAGCACGCCATCACCGGCTACATCGGCTGGTACAACCAGACCCGCCTGCACGAATCACTCGGCGACCTGCCCCCAGCCGAGTACGAAGCGCTTGCCGCGTAGCAGCCTCCGAGGCATGATCCAAAAACCCCTACGAAACCCCACAAAATCGAGCCTCCGCGGAACCCAGTACGCCTCACCGAGAGCATGCGCGTCGACTGCGCCCACCGCCTACTTGGACTCCGCGTCAACCGGTGGGTGCGCGGCGCGACCCTTGTCATCGCCGGCCTCATCGGTGCGTACTCCGGCATTCGATCATCGTCAGACCCGTTGACCGTTTGGCGATCCTGAGGATGGACATCCTCCGTACGATGAACACGCCAGACGAATCTCGGACTCCCGCGCTGCGGCAGGTGAGTGAAGGCGAGGCCGTGGCGGCGGCGCCTCCGGTCAACGAGCCGGAGCCCCCCTCTGATGCTGGTGAGCCGATGGGGGCTAAGAACGCCGATCGCCCCGCGATGCTCGGTAAGCGCTTCCGTCTCACGCTGGCGAGTGGGATGGCCGCGGGCTTGATCGTCGCGCTCGCTGGCCACGAGCTACTCGTACGCACTTGGAACTCGAGGAACGCGAACGGTTGGGGGTGGCTGCTCGCGGCGATCGGTGGGCTAGCTGTCGGCGGAGCGTTGACGCTCTTCAGCTACGGGGTCAGCACGGACCGCACCGATAGCGGACCGAACAAGCCGCACGGGCAGGCAGACGTGACGACGCAAGGCGAGTTGAGCAGGACGCAGGATCGCCGCCGCCGACGCATTCGACGGCGCCGTGATCCGCGGGTGTAGCCAGCCGGACGCAAGCGATCCGCACTGCGGTTTCCCTCCTGCGCTGTTCTACGGAAGCGCTGGCCTGAACCGTCAGCTCGGTCTTCGACTTATCTCATATTTTTCGTCATGCTGGTGATCCTGAACGCCGGACAGCGAATTCCGGAGCGGCTGGTTCGTCGAATCGCTGGTCACGCAGACGCTCGTGATCTTCGTGATCTGTACCGCGCCGCGTGCCGGGTCCTGCGCAGCCGGCCGAGTCGGGCGATGATCGCGCTGCCGGTCTCCTGCGCTGCGATCGGCGCCATCCTGTCATTCACGCCGCTCGCCCGCACGTTCGGGTTCGCCGCGCTGCCGATCGCCTTTTTCCTGATCCTCCTCGGGATGCTCGCCTCGTACCTTGTGCTCGTCGAGTTCGTGAAGGCGCGCTTCTACGCGGTTCAGGCGCGTTCGCAGCCCGCGTCGCCGACGCACGAGGAGCGTCGGCATCGCCACATTCGGCGGCGCGCGCGGGGCTTCACGTTGCACGCCAAGACCGGCCGAACGATCCGCACTTCATAAGGTGCGGACGCGGGAGCGCGGCAGACGGCCGCATCCGACAGGGAAGAAGGTTCTCGTGCACGGGATGATCGACGACACGGCGGCAACGCCACTGGACGCTGATGAGCTTGCGCGGATCGACGCTTGGTGGCGTGCGGCGAACTACCTCGCCGTCGGCCAGATCTACCTCCTTGCGAACCCGCTGCTGCGCGACTCTCTCCTGCCGGAGCACGTGAAGCCCCGGCTGCTCGGGCACTGGGGGACGACGCCCGGCCTGAACCTGCTCTACGCGCACGTCAACCGGCTCATCCGCGCGCATGACGTCGATGCGCTCTTCATCGCGGGCCCGGGTCATGGCGGCCCGGCGATGTGCGCGAGCACGTGGCTCGAGGGCTCCTACACGGAGCACTGGCCGTCGGTGACCCAGGACGCGAGCGGCATG
>JALYLC010000249.1 GCA_030774435.1 Actinomycetota bacterium | reverse complement strand
CGGCCTGCACCCCACCGAAACGCCGGCCGACCCCCCGCAAGCGGAGGATCGAGCCGGCGCTTTCGGCGGCGACGGCAGCCGTCGCCTCAGTCAACGCGTGACGGTCACGCGGCGACCTTCGTGACCTTCCATGGGACGGCTCCCTTCACGCACGCGGGAACGGTCTCGCCGGGAGGCGGCTTCGACGGCGAGAAGACGCCGCCGAACGTCTGCGGGATGTCGACCACCTTGTACAGCGACTTGATGGCGAGCGCGCCATTGTTGTCGTACAGCTGCTGCACGAACGTGTCCGCAATGCCCTGCCGGTTCGAGTCGAGCTTCAGCGTGTAGCCGTTCGGATCCGTCACGGTCGTCGTCGCGAGCGCCTTCTGCAGGGCCTTCTGGCCGTTGGAGAGGTCACCCTTGACGGCTTTGAGCCCCTTGATCAGGGCCGTGGCGTTGACGTAGTAGTTGACGAAGAACAGGTTGCCGACGCCGTTCGCCACGGCCGTGCCGCTGAGCGGCGGCAGCGCGGTCCACGTCTTGGCGGTCAGCGCCTTGAACTTGTCCAGGTTCGCGGACGGGACGTCACCGGACGTGCCGCCGCCACCCACGTACGAGCCTGCCAGGCGGAGGCCGAGCTCGGAGAACGTGCCGGGGGTGCCGAAGAACAGGTTGCCCATCATCTGCGACGACTTGATCTGGCCGTACTTCTGCTCGAACGCCTTGAGCGACGTCAGCGTGCCGCTGCCGCCGACCACCCAGAAATAGCCGTCAACGGCGTTGGGCGGGTCCAGCTGGGCAACGTACGAGGAGTAGTCGGTCGTGTTGAGCGGCGGGAACACCCGCTTGCTGATCGTGCCGCCGAGCGCACAGAACTCGGCGATGAACCCGGCGCCCGAGGTCCACGCGAACGAGTAGTCGTCCATGATCACGTCGACCTTGCGCCACTTCAGCACGTTGTAGGCGACCCAGCCGGTGCCGGCATTCCACTGCGCGCCGTCGCCGTTCCAGCGGAAGAAGTTGGGCGCGCGGACGAGCATGGTGGTGTCGAGAGCACCAGCCGTGCCATTCACGAACGTCTTCTTCGGATGCGCCTTGGCGTACTTCGCGACGGCGATCGACTCGTCACCGGAGAGCGGGCCGATCAGGATGTCCGCGCCCAGCTTCTCCATCAGGCGCTTGGTCTCGCTGATGGCGAGGTCGGCGGAGTCGTTCGAGCAGCCGACACCGACCAGCTTGACCTGGTGACCGTTGATCTTGCCGCTCTTCATGCCCTTCGAGGGATCGGCCTTGTTGACCACCCTGGCACCGGTCTGCTCCACGAACGCCATGATGGCGCCGCCGAGGTCTGCGCCGTACTGGTTGGCGAACGCACCCTTGCAGTCCGACAGGATTGCGATCTTGATCTGTTTCGGCGCTGCCTGCTTCGCGGTCGTCGCGGTGGCCGTGCAGGCCATCACGAGCACCGCGAGCGGGAGCGCGTACCTCAGCTTCCGCAAGCGCGAGAGATTCACGTTCGGCTTCTCCTTGTGTCGTTGGGCACGATGCCTGGGAAATTGGACGTCGAGGGGAAAGGCGAGTTAGTCGCCTGCGGCGGGAGCAAGCGGGCGGCGCTGCAGCAGGCCAACGGCACGTTCCCAGAGGCCGAGCAGGCCATCGGGGGAGACGAGCACGATGGCGAGGAAGACGAGCCCGATCAGCGAGTTGAAGGTACCGAGCTTGTAGCCGCCGATCGAGAAGTCGGTCTCGGCCAGGCGGTCGTTGATGTACACGTACGCGAGCGCGCCGACGAAGGCGCCCTCGATGCGCCGTAGGCCTCCGATGACGGCGATGATGAGCACGTTGATCGTCGCACCCAGACCAATCGTCTGCGGGTCGATGTGGCCGTTCCACCACACGAAGAGCACGCCGGCGATCGAGGCGATGAATGCGCCGAGCGCGAACGCGAGCGTGCGGTGCAGCGCGACGCCGTATCCCAGCGAACTCATGCGCACCGGCTCGTCGCGCACGCCCTGCAACGCGATGCCGAACGGCGTGCGTATGAGGTAGCGGAGGAGCGCGTAGAGCAGCAGGGCAATGACCAGCGACACGTAGTACAGGCGGTGCGGGTGCTGGTCGGTCGTGCCGATGATCGACGGCGGCACGATGCCGCTGATGCCGCCGAAGCCGGAGATGCGCTCGATCTGCCCGAACGACAGGTTCGCGATGACGCCGTACGTCAGCGTGATCATGAGGAAGTAGATACCCGTCGAGCGCGCCGCGAGCCCGCCGTAGATGAGGCCGATTCCGGTCGCGATCACGATCGCCGGGATGATGCCGACCCAGGGGCTGTAGCCGAGCGTCAGGCCCTTGGTGTCGACGGTCGTCATGTTGCCGAAGACGAAGCCGGCGATCCCGAACAGCGCCGTCTGCGCGAGCGAGACCATGCCGCCGTAGGAGGCGAGGAAGACGAGGCTCATGGCGACGATGCCGAAGATCAGCGACTCTGTCAGCAACTGGTCGACGGTGTAGGTCGAGAAGAGCAGCGGAGCGAGCACGGCGATCGCCAGCGCGACGCCGGCGATGGAGCGCTCGGCTGTACGCGTGGGGTTCACGCAGGCCGCCCGAAGATGCCGTACGGGCGCACGGCGAGCACGATCGCGAGCAGCACGAACGTGAAGATGACGGCGTACTGCGTGTTGCCCTGCGGCAGGTAGGCCGCCGAGAACGTCCCGATGATGCCGTAGAGCATCGCGCCGACGGCGGCGCCGCCGAGCGAGCCCATGCCGCCGATGATCACGACGACGAGCGAGTTCAGCAGCCACGCGCCGTCGGTGCCCGTGGCCGCCGCCGTCTGGGACGTGCCGATCACCGCGCCGATGCCCGCCAGCGCCGACCCGACGAAGAACGCGACGGCGAAGACGCGCTGGATGTTGACGCCGAGCGCCGAGACCATCGCGCGGTCGTCCACCCCGGCGCGGATCACCATGCCCGTCCGCGTGCGCTTCAGCCAGAGCCAGAGCGCGATGCCGATGACGAGCGCGAGACCGAGGATGAAGAGGCGGGCGCCCGAGTAGGAGAAATTGCGGATGTGCAGGTCGACGAACTGGTTGACCGTGCCCGGGAACGACATGTCCTCAGCCACCCCGCCGGTGCGCACGACGATCTGGTCGGCCACGATCACCGAGAGCGCGATCGTGATCAGCGCCTGACGCAGATCCTGACCCTGATTCCAGCGCAGGAGCACCTGCTGCATGGCGAGCCCGATCAGGCCGGCGACGACCGCCGCGACGAGCAGCACGACGAACCAGTTGGCGATGCTGACCTGCGACGAGTCCACGGTGGTGTTGGGGTTGCCCGTGATGATGCGGCGCTGCACGTCGATGGCGACGTAGGCCGCCACGAGATAGAGCGACCCGTGCGCCATGTTGACCACGCGCATCAGCCCGAAGATCAGCGTGAAGCCGCTCGCGACGATGAAGTAGAGCGCGCCCAGGGTGACCGCGTCGAGTAGCGTCGAGAAGAACGTCGTCGGGTCGCTGTGCGCCGGACGGTCTGCGAGCAGGAAGACCCAGAGCAGTCCGAACGCGAGCGCCGCGAGCGTCACGCCCCAACCGAGATGGCGTCGATAGGCGAGTGCGACGGGCATCGGGGCGCAGACGCTACAGCAAGGACCCCGGGACGGCAAACGCGTTTCGGAGGGCGGAACAGCGGGCTGGACGCCGCACGCGCGAAGGCGACATACTCCCGCCGTGCCCGCAGCGCGCATCCTGCGTCTCGACGCCGTCGACCCCTTCGCCCTGGCCGACGGCGTGCACGCTCGCGCGCTCTTCGGCGACAGCACGATGCTCAACCTCGTCGAGCTCGAGCCCGGCGCAGTCGTCCCCGAGCACTCCCATCCGCACGAGCAGATGGGCATCGTCCT
>JALYLC010000248.1 GCA_030774435.1 Actinomycetota bacterium | reverse complement strand
GCCGGAAGGCGGTTCGGGTGGCGGCTCGTCATCGAGCGCGCGGTCGATGTCGTCGGGTGACGGCGTGCGGCCGTCCAGCGGATCGCGCCGGCGGCGGTGCAGGAGCGCCAGGGCGGCGGCGCGCCGGATGTGCTCCTCCTCGACCTCGGGCAGGCCCTCGAGCGCCGCCAGCGCCCGCGCGGCGCGGGCGGTCACGATGTCGCCGCGCACGCCATCGACGCCGAGGGAGGCGCAGGCCGCCGTGATGCGCAGCAGCTCGCGCTCGGGCAGCCGCACGCGGGGCAGGCGCGTGCGGGCCGCGGCGATGCGGCTCGCGAGCTCATCCTCGGTCGCCTGCCACTCGCGCGCGAACGCATCGGCATCGCGCTCGAAGGAGAGTCGCCGCCGGACGATCTCGGCGCGCACGTCCGGCTCCGGTGGCCCGGTCACCTCGACGCCGAGGCCGAAGCGGTCGAGCAACTGCGGGCGCAGCTCTCCCTCCTCGACGTTCATGGTGCCGACCAGCAGGAAGCGCGCGTCGTGGACGGCCGACACGGCGTCGCGCTCGACGCGCGAGACGCCGGTGGCCGCGGCGTCGAGCAGCGCGTCGACGAGGTGATCCGGCAGCAGGTTGACCTCGTCCACGTAGAGGATGCCCTGGTGGGCGCGCGCCAGCAGGCCGGCCTCGAAGGCCCTCTCGCCGTTGAGTGCGCGACCCAGGTCGAGCGCGCCGACCAGGCGGTCGAGGCTCGTGCCGAGTGGCAGCTCGACCAGCATCGCCGGGCGTTCCTCGACCTCCGCATCAGCTGCCACGGGCCCGTCGGGCGCGAGCTCGCCGGGCGCGAATGCGAATGAATGGCCGCGGGCGACGGTCACCGGCGGCAGCAGCGGCGCGAGACCGCGAACCGCCGTCGACTTGGCCGTGCCGCGCTCGCCGCGCACCAGCACGCCGCCGACCTCGGGCGAGACGGCGTTGATCAGCAGGGCCTCGATCAGGGCCTCCTGGCCGACGATCGCCGTCAGGGGGTAAGGCCGGCTCACGCCCCCGCCTCCTCGAGCTCGCCCTCCAGCGCCAGGTAGCGATCGCGGATCCCCGTGAGCGTGTCGGGCTCCGGGCTCGCCCACATGCCGCGGTCGGCCGCCTCGAGCAGGCGCTCGGCGATGGCCCGGGCGGCCCAGGGATTGGAGCGCGTCATGAACTCGGCGACGTCGGCGTCCAGCAGGTAGCGCTCGGCCACCTGCTCGTACATCCAGTCCTCGGCCACGCCGGTCGTCGCGTCGTAGCCGAAGAGGTAGTCGACGGTGGCCGACAGCTCGGCCGCGCCCTTGTAGCCGTGGCGAATCATGGACGCGATCCAGCGCGGGTTGGCCACGCGCGCACGGAACACGCGCCGGGTCTCCTCGGCCAGGCTGCGGGCCACGACGCGCGAGGGGTCGGAGCTGTCGCCGAGGTAGGCCGCCGGCTCGCGTCCCGTGAGCGCCCGCACGGTCGCGACCATGCCGCCGTGGTACTGGTAGTAGTCGTCGGAGTCGAGGATGTCGTGCTCGCGCGAATCCACGTTCTTGACCGCGACCTCGATGCGGCCGAAGCAGTCGCGCATCGAATCGCCGGCGCGGGCGCCCTCCAGGCCGCGCCCGTAGGCGAAGCCGCCCCAGGCCTCGTAGACCTGCGCGATGTCGGCGTCGCCGCGCCAGTCGCGCGCGTCCACAAGCTGCAGGAGGCCGGCGCCATAGGTGCCCGGCTTGGACCCGAAGACGCGCATCGTCGCGCGGCGCCAGGAGGCCGCGCCGAGCTCGGCGGCGAGCCGCTCCGCGTCCTCGCGCGCGTGCGCCGCGACGTAGTTGCGGTCGGCCGGCTCGTCGAGCGCCGCGACCTTCGCGATTGCGTCGTCGAGCAGCACGACGAGATGCGGGAACGCGTCCCGGAAGAACCCGGAGATGCGCACCGTCACGTCGATGCGCGGCCGCCCGAGCTCCTCGAGCGGAATGACCTCGATGCCGGTCACCCGCCGCGACTCGGGATGCCACGTCGGCCGGACGCCGATCAGCGCGAGGATCTCGGCGACGTCGTCGCCCTGCGTCCGCATCGCCGACGTCCCCCAGGCCACGAGGCCGACCATGCGCGGGAGCTCGCCCGTCTCGGTGCGGAAGCGGTCGAGCAGCGCGTCGGCGAGCCGCACGCCCACCTCCCACGAGAGCGCGGAGGGCAATGCGCGGGGGTCGACGGAGTAGAAGTTGCGCCCGGTCGGGAGCACGTCGACCCGCCCGCGCGTGGGGCTCCCGGAGGGGCCGGATGGCACGTGCCTGCCGTTGAGGGCCGCGATCACGTTCCCGAGCTCGTTTGTGGTCTGCAGGATTCGTGGGGTGACCTCGCGCGCGGCGAAGCCCAGCGCGCGCTCGACGCCGGCGTCACAGCGGCCGAGCACGTCGAGGCAGACGGCCTCGACTCCCCCGGCGTCCCAGTCGCGGGTTGCGAGCGCGTCGAGCAGCGCCATCTGCGCCGCCTCGAGC
>JALYLC010000247.1 GCA_030774435.1 Actinomycetota bacterium | reverse complement strand
ACCGACTCGAACACCCTGTGCACATGCCGCCAGGCCGCCACGAATTGACCGGCAGTATTGCCATTCGCTCCCTCAGACCACGGAAACCAGTCGCCATTCATCTCGTGATCGAAACGCAAGAAGAACGGGTGTCCCCAATCACGCGCACCGGTCGCCCAGCGCCGGATATACCAGTCGAATGACCCATCGATGATGCGCCCCAGCGAGAACGCCGGCTGATACTTCGCGCCATGATTGTCCCAGGAGCCCCAGTCCACGAGCGGGATCGCACCATGCTCACGCACCGCATCAAGCGGCTGACGATAAAACGGCTGCGGCGCACCGTTCGTGTACCACGGCTGACCAAAATGAATGATCGAAACGCCTTTCCCCGCCTCCCGCTCAAACGCAGACACCGACCGCATATCCCACGGAGCCTCACCATACCCCGACACCGAACCAGCAATCCACGCACCCCAATAAATCCTCGGTGCGGGCGACTCGCTGAGGCGCCGGATGACATAACCCGCTGCGAGAATGCATGCGACCCCGAGAACGGCCAGGGCGAAGCGGCCGCGTCGAGTCCTTCGCCCACGCGGCCGCACGCTCGACGCGACGCGCCCCAGGACGCCCGCTGGTGCGTTGCTTCGCTCGCGCGGAACGTGCGCGTCCATGCCTGCATGAATAGCTCAAGGCGCCGAACGGCGCAGCGCCATGAACCCGCCGCAGAGATTCGACAGCCCGCGCCGACGGCGCACCGGAGGGAGCTCCGCGGAGGGCGCACGAGCGCGCCAGTGGCTTCAGTGCCGCTCACGAAGACGCCTCGGCTACCGCTAGCCTGCGCTCTGTGCCAGACTCAAGCCACGCGATTCGGGTCGAATGCCCCGGCGGCTATCTCTCGGTCGAGGAACTCGGGGGCGGTCGCCGCAGGCTCGAAGCGGTGCCCAACGACGAGTCGCCCTACTTCATCGGGGCGCGCACCTGCGACACCTCGTATCCAGTCGAACTGATCCGGCTGATCCTGACGGTGAAGGGACTGCCGGCAGTCTGCGACGAGATAGAGCGCGAGGAGGATCCCGGCTATCTGGAGCACCTCCTCGGGTGGACCGTGCGGGCCCACGTGGGCGTGGAGGCCGCCGGAAACGTCCGCATCCTGGATTTCGGCTGCGGCGGCGGCGCCTCGACGATGATCCTCTCGCGAATGTTCCCCGACGCCGAGATCGTCGGTGTCGACATCGACTCCGAGGCGCGGGAGATAGCCGAGGCGCGCCGCCTCCACTACGGCATCGACCGTGCCGAGTTTCGTCTCTCTGATGATCCGACCATGGTTCCCGCCGACCTCGGGGAGTATGACTTCGTCGTCTTCAGTGCCCTGTATGAGCACCTTCTACCGGGCGAGCGCGAGGTGGTGATCCCTGCGGTGTGGCGTCACTTACGGCCCGGCGGGCTGCTGTTCCTCGCCGAAACGCCGCACCGCTACGCACCAATCGAGACCCACACGACCGGTGGGCTGCCCTTCGTGAACTACCTGCCCCCTGCGCTTGCCCTTCGCGCTGCGCGGCGTTTCTCGAACCGCATCGAACCGGGCGCGACTTGGCAGCAGTTGCTGCGCCGAGGCATGCGCGGCGGCACCGAACGCGAGTTCATGCGCTACCTCTCGAGAGCGGGATACGTGGATGCGACCATCGAGCGGCCGAGCAAGCTGGGGCTACGCGACGAATTCGACCTCTGGCACCAGATCTCTCACGCCAATGAGCTGCCCCGTCTCAAGATGTGCCTGAGGCAGGCATTCCGCGGCCTGCATCGGATCTCCGGCGTCTCCTTCACACCCTATCTGGCCTTCGCGGTTCGCAAGCAGCCGGCGCCCTGACGAGAGCCCGCACGACGCGCCGCGCCGCGCCCGGCATCAGTATGCTGTCCGTCTGAGCAGCCCCCGGTTTCACGAACCCGGAGGCCACACGGCGTACGGTGGCACTCTGGAATACCGACTAGCGAAGCTCGAGCGGCGAGGCATTCTCGAGGGCGCTTGGCTCGATCTCGGTTGCGCCGAAGGCTATTACGCGTGCGCGCTCGGCCAGCGTGCCACAAGCGTGGTCGGGCTCGACCCTGATGCACACCTGATCGACGGCGCGAACAGCGCGACGCATCCTGACAATGTGACGTTCGTGCAAGGGCAGGGTGAGGAATTGCCATTTGATGGTTCTGTTTTCGATGGCGTCCTGCTGAACGAGGTGCTTGAGCATGTCGACGACGAAGCCTTCACTCTCAAGGAAATCAAGCGCGTGTTGCGACCGGGCGGTGTTGTCGCTCTCTTCAGCCCGAACCGCTGGTTCCCGTTCGAGTGTCACGGCGCACGGTGGAGTGCCACGCGCTCGCTCTCGCGGTGGCCCGTACCGCTGATGCCATGGCTTCCGACGCGACTCACCAACCGCGTCGCCACCGCTCGTAACTACTGGCCTGGGCAACTTGCGACCCTCGTGGCCGATGCGGGGTTGAAAATCCTCGTACGGGAGTGGGCGATAGCCCAATTCGAGGAATATCCGTGGATCCCGGCTGGCTCTGCGCGCTGGTACCGCCGACACATCCGGGCTGTGGAGCAATCGCCCTTCGCCCGGTTCCTGGCCGTGTCAACGTTCATACTCGCCGAGTCAGTCGACGACTGAGATCTCTCCAACGCGCCGGATGACTCAGCGCTTTCGCGCCCTCAGGAACGCGGCTGAAGATCAGCGCGAGCGGCAATCCCACCGAGCACAGGGCGGGGGCGACATACCTCGACAACGATGCCGTCTGATCGCCGCCCGCCGGGTGAAAGCCCGGCCGCGGTCTCGGGTCCCGGACTCACGCCGGGGCCCGGCCCGGCCGGGAGGCGATCCAGCGGTCGAAGCCGAGCGCGGCCAGGATCAGGAAGGCGGGAATCGACAGCGTCGCCATCCGCGGATAGGCCGCGACCGGCAGATGCCAGGCCAGGCTGACGGCGGCGAAGGCGACGATCGGGACCAGCCGGCCCGGCAGATGCTCGCGGCGCCGGCGAAGGACGACGCTCGCCGCGAGTGCGACGACCAGCAGCCCGATGTCTGGCAGCCCATAGAAGGCCAGGTTCTGCACCGTGTTGTGCTCGAAGCTGAAAGGGATCCCGAGGAAGATGCGCTCGCCGTTGTCGATCAGGTGGCGGAGGTAGATGCCCGGATGTTGCTCGATGTTGTCGATCGCCACCCGCGTCAGCTCACGGTTGGCCTGGAGCTGGGGCATCGCCGCGAGACGTCGAAAGAGGGCTCGGTGGGGGGCCAGATTGGGGTCGGTGAAGTCCGCGTTGGCGGTCTGCCAGCTGCCCGTCTCGCCGGAGTTGGGGCTGCTCATCCAGTACAGCGATTCGCCCGAGGACGCGGTCCAGTAGAGCGGCACGTGGGTCTTGGAGTACGTATAAGCCAGCCACGGCAGGCAGACCGCCATAGCCACAGCGCAGCTCACGGCGGCCGGCCGCGCCACCGACCGCCAGCGCGGGCGTGCGAGTGCGAGGACGGCCAGGACCAGCACCGCGAGCGCCATGTAGCCGTACTCCGGGCGGAACATGATCATCGCCCCGAAGGCCAGACCGGCGGTGATCGCCCAGCCGATCCACCGCCGCTCCGCGTAGCGGATCAGAGTCTCGAAGCCGGCCAGGCCGAGCAGCAGCCCCGGCGGCTCGGCGAACAACTGCGGCAGCAGGCGCCAGAACGGCGGGTACAGGCACAGCAGCAGCCCGGCCGCGATCGCCACCCGCGGTCGCACGAAGCGCCGCAGGATGACCATCAGCAGCACCCCGGAGGCGATCAGGCAGAGTGGGCCGATCAGGCGTATGACCTCGATCGGGATCCGCAGCCAGACCAGCGGCGCGATCAGGAGCGGCAGTCCCGGCGTGTGCCACAGGTACAACCCCTCCTGCTGCTGGCCGGCGACCGCGTAGCCGCCGTTGAGGATGTTGTGGGCGTATCTCAGATAGGCGGCCTCATCCGAGGCCGAATGCACCGCGGAGAGGATGCTGCTGGCGGCAAGCGTGAAGGCCACCATCACGACGCCGACGATCGCGAAGGCCATCACCGCCAGCCGCCGCTCGGCCGGCGTGAAGGCGGTGTTGCGGCCGGGCGCGGCGGAGTCGGCGGCTGGGGGCGCAGCAGTCATCGGCGCTCACGGCACCCCGGCGGGGCGTGGAGCCGAGCAACGTACGGCGCATCGACGTTGACCGCGAGCTGGCCCGCCGTCAGGCGGCTCGATCTCCCAGGCGCGGGAATCCGAGGCATCGCCATCGCCATTGCCCCGGCCGGCGCCGGTGACGAGCGCGACGCGGCCCTCGAGGAGCCGGCGCTCGCCGGGTACGGGCGTTGCTGGCACGAGGCGAGAGCCTAGCGAAGCGTGTAGCCGGTGACCCGATAGAGGCGTGCGTGCCCTTGCCTGACACAGCCCTGAACGTCAGAGGCCCCGTCAGGGCTCGACGCGTGAGTTGCGAGCTGTGACGCTTCGCGCGGGCTGTGGTGCTCAGCTCTTGGCAGCGCGCCGCGCAGGTGCCGGCAAGCGTCCCGGCACGCTGGCGTGGGTGTCCGCCAGCGCGCGATAGGCGATGGAGAATCCAATGGCGAAGACGAGAGTGCCGAGCAACGCGACGACCACTCTCCCCGGATGCGAGGGTGCGGCCTGCGCAGCGTGGAGGAACACCCGCGGCTGCTCGATCAACGTCCAGCTGTTCCAGCGCTGCACGCGCCCGAGGTAGACGCCGAACGCGACGAGCACCGCGACGATCTGCACGGTGCGACGCCCCGCACGTTCGCCGACGTGAAGCGCGACGAGGCGCTGCACGATGTGTACTGCCTTGATGCCGATCAGCAGGCCCGTGAGGGCCAGGGCGAAGAGCGTCGCCGCGTTCTGCGCGCTCGCCCCGCCGCGCAAGTGAACGAGGTCGGTCACGAGGTACGGGGCATTCGGTAGGAACACGAGCCACGCGACGCCCAGCGCCGGTAGCGCGAACCACCCCACCTCGAAGCGCGCCGCCCACGACAGCGCGTAGGCGAGCACGAGCGGAATCCAGGCCAGGAAGAGATTCCAGGTGAGATCGAAACCGTCGCTCCACCGCAACGTGGATCCGGCCAGCAGACAACACAGGCTGAGCAGCGCGATGCTGCCCACGGAGAGCGCACGCGAGCGCACCGCCGCGAGCGCGCGGAACGCCGTCCCCTGCTGGAAAGTGCCGTTGGACATCGCACCCATGCTACCCCGGATCCCGGGCACCATCGGTGCGGCAAAGCGTTCCGTAATCGAGCCTTCACGCGCATGCCCTGCCGTAGGGCACCCGGGCGAGATGGCGCGGAGCAGTGGCGGCGGAGGGCAAGACACCTCACGGACCCGACGCTCCGACGGCCACGGGGCCCTTATCGTTCGAGGTTCTGTGGAACGCACCGCACTGATCACCGGCGGAGCCGGCTACATTGGCGCCCTCGCCTGCCAGGAGCTCATACTGGCTGGACGCACCGTGCGGGTGCTCGATTGCCTGCTGCACGGACAGGAATCGATTGCCGCCGACCTCGAGGCCGCCGGCGTGGAGGTGATCCGCGGAGATGTTCGCGACGCGGCGGCGCGTGAGGCGGCTCTGCGCGGGGTTGACGAGGTCGTCCACCTCGCCGCGATCGTGGGAGATCCGGCCTGCGCTCGTGACCCGGAGACCGCCGCGGAGACCAACGTCCAGGGAAGTCGCGCGCTCCTCGATGCAGCCCGACAGGCTGGAGTGGAGCGCCTCGTATTCGCCTCGACATGCTCGAACTACGGGCGCATGGCCGACCCGACGGTACCGATTTCCGAGGATGGGGCACTCCATCCGGTCTCGCTGTACGCCGAGCAGAAAGTCGAGATCGAGCGGCTGCTGCTGACTGGGTCGACCGGATCGCTTCGTCCGACCTGTCTTCGCTTCGCCACGGTCTACGGCGTGGCTCCGCGTATTGCGGTTCGACCTGACCGTCAACGAATTCACCCGCGATCTCTGGGCAGATCGCACGCTCGAGGTATTCGGCGAGCAGTTCTGGCGCCCGTATGTTCACGTGGCTGACGCGGCTCGCGCAATCCGGACGGCACTCGACGCGCCGGACTCGGTGACCGCACACGCCGTCTTCAAGGTCGGCAACTCCGGCGAGAACTACCGGAAGATCGACCTCGTGGAAGCAATCCAGCGGCAGATACCTCGCGGTGAGGTGACCTACGTGCATCGCGACGAAGATCCCCGCGACTACAAGGTCAACTTCGACAAGAACGGGGCTGATCTCGGTTTCGCGACGCAGATGACTGTGCCCGATGGCATCCGAGAGATCGCGCGCGCGCTCGACGCGAGTGCACTCGGCGACCCGTACGATCCACACTGCCGCAACTGATGGCACCTGCATGCGGTCTGATGTAGCCAGTCGATGAGCGAGATCGCACACGGCATCCACCGCATCGAGGAGGACCTCGGCCCTCGCTTCATGGCGCAGTACGTGCTCATCGGCGACGAACGCACGCTGCTCGTCGACACGGGGCTCTCGCAGACGCTCGACACCGCGATCGCTCCCTACCTCGAGTCGATCGGCCTCGCGGTGGACGCGCTCGACGACCTCGTCGTGTCGCATGCCGATGTCGACCACGTCGGCTCCAACCGGCGCCTGCGCGGGCGCTCGCCGCGCACGCGCGTGTGGTGCGGCGAGAGCGATCGGGGCTGGATCGAGTCCAACGCCCGCATGCTCGCCGAGAACTACCGCTGGTTCGAGCCGTATGGATTCTCGCTGGGGGACGAGGCGCTCGGCTGGCTCGAGCGTGAGCTCGGCGGCGACTCTCCGGTCGACGTCGGCCTGCGCGGCGGCGAGACGCTGCGGCTGGGGCCCGGACAGCGCTGGGAGGTGCTCGCGCTCCCCGGGCACACCTCCGGGCACATTGGCCTGTGGCACACGGGCGAGCGCATCGCCTTGGTCATCGACGCCGTGCTCGGCAACGGCATCCGCGACCGTGCCGGAAACCTACTCATCCCGCCGCGGATCTACGACCTGGCGGGCTACCGGCGAACGATCTCGACGCTGCGCGAGCTTTCGCCCGAGCTGCTTCTGACCGCGCACTATCCGCTCATGGACCGCGCCGAGTCGGCCGAGTTCCTGGATCTCTGCGACGCGTTCTGCGATGACGCCGTTCGGGTGACGCGCGCCGCGTGCACGGGCGGAGGCGGAGTGCCCAGCCTGAAGGACCTCGTCGCAGCGCTCGACGAGCGGCTCGGCCCCTACCCCGAGTTCACGGTCGAGCTGGCAGCCGTCGCGCGCAGCGCGCTCGGCGCCGTCTGAGGTCACGCCCCCAATCGAGCTTCAGGTCACGGGCGCGAGTGCGGCGAGACACAGTCGCGCGGTGGCGACGTTCGTCGCCAGCGGCACGCGCTGCACGTCGCAGACCTTCATCAGCGCCTGGATGTCGGGGTCATGCGGATGGGCAGTCAGCGGGTCGCGCAGGAAGATCACGAGCTTGACGAAGCCGCCCGCGACCATCGAGCCGATCTGCAGATCCCCCCCGAGGGCGCCCGAGAGCACGCAGCGCACGTCGAGCTCGAGCTCGCAGCGCAGGATGCCGCCGGTCGTCGCGGTCGCCACGACAGCCTCGTCCTCCAGCTGGTCGCGGAACTCCTCCGCGAGCGCCAGCATCTCATCCTTGGTGCCATCGTGCGCGATCAGCGCGATCATGCCGTTCACGCTGCAAGCGTCCGAGAACCGCGCGCTGCGCTGGGTGGCGCGGCGGTGACGATGTGGTGACGGGGCGGTGAGGCTCACCACAGCGCGACGCTGGCGGTGAAGCCGTGCACGAACGTCCGACCCCCCACGGGCCCGAGCTCGCCCTGGCAGAAGCAGCCCGCCACCGCGTCGCTCCCGAGCAGGCGCGCCACCGCGCCGGCGTCGTGATCGGGCTGCGCGAACATGTTGCGTCCCCGCCCGTTGCACGAGAACAGCAGCGCGGCCGAGCCGGAGGCCGCCTCCTGACGGCCGAGCAGCTCGTCCAGCTCGCGGGTGGCCGACTGGGCATCGCGCACGTGCAGGCGCACGGTCTGGCCGACGCGCGGAACGTCGCCGATGGCCAGCGCGCCCGTCTCGGAATCTGCGCCGAGCACGCCACGCACCAGGAAGTCGCCGAGATCGTGCTCGGGGCGGTTCTCATCGATCACGAGGCCGATCAGGAGGCCGTTGTCGAGCAGGAGCCGGTCTGTCAGCGACAGTTCCTCGACCACCTGCTGCACGCGCTCCAGCGCCGGCTTGCCGGCCAGTTCGAGCACGAGATTGCCCTCCGCGGCCGTCACGACGAGCTCGGGGCCGATCGGCCGGGCACCCTGTGAGACGATCGCCGTCAGCGGCAAGCCTTCGAGCACGATGCCCACCGCGCCCTCCTCGGCGCAGCCGCCGTTCGTGAACAGGCGGGCGGCACCGTGACCGCCGAGCCCGGCGAATCCCCCGAGCATGGGTGTGCCCCCGAGACCCTCGATGAGCTGCTCCACCGGTGTCGAGTGGGGATCCGCGAGCGCGACCACGAGTGCTCCCGCCGGCGGCACCGGAAAGCCAACGAGCTCGGGGCCGTCGTGCCCCTCCCCCACCAGCGTGTGGAACGGCGTGACGCGAGCGCCCGCCGGCAGCGTCGCGGCGAGCAGTGCGAGAGCGGGGCCGCCCTGCTGCTCGCGGCCCGCGCCGATGACCCCGTCGGCCGCGCAGGCGCCGATGAGCGCGGCATCCGGCGCCAGGTCGGAGATCGCCTCGGCCAGGTCGTGAGCCAACTCGCTGTGCTCCGCAGCGCAGAACAGCGCGACGAGATCGGGGGGCCGCTCCAGCTGGGCGCCGCTCATCCCCCACGCCTGCTCGAGAGCTGCCGGCGCGTCGGCGAGCTGCGAGAAGGCGCCGCGCGCGTTCATCCGGCCTTGATCGACGGCTCGTGCTTGCCGGTGGCGACGACGACCATCCGGCCGCTCGTGATCAGCACGAGGCGGATGCGCCCGCTGTGGAAGGTGCGGCCGAGGTGGATCGTCACGTAGCCGTGACGCACGAGCGCCGAATGCAGGCGCTGCCTCGGGGTCGAGGAGCCGGGGACGCCGCGCCAGACGGTGATGCGGCCCTTGCC
>JALYLC010000246.1 GCA_030774435.1 Actinomycetota bacterium | reverse complement strand
CGCCGGCGCTCGCGCTGGCGGAGGCGACGGCGAGCGCGCGGCCCGCGCGCCGTGGCTTCGCGATCGCCGGGCTCTCCCTCGTGCTGGCACTGCACCTGGCGAGCGGCTCGCAGCAACTCGCCGCGCTCTCGCTCGCGACCTGCGTCCTCTGGCTGCTCGCGCGCGCGGGTACGCGCGGGCTGCGATACGCCGCCGTCGCGATCGTGCTCGCGTTCGGCCTCGCGGCGCTGGCCCTGCTCCCTCGCCTCGAGCTGCTGCGCGAGGCAACCGCCTCGGGGTACGTCGACCCCGAGGGGATCGGCTCGCTCCTGTTCGGCGATCGGCGGGGGCTCGTCGGTCGCTTCGGCGTCTCGCACTCGGAGGTCGCGGCGCTCTACGTCGGAGCCGCGACCCCGGCGCTTGCGCTGCTTGCCCTGCGGCGCGGGTCGCGCGACGGCTTCCCGGTGCGGCTTCTCGGCTGGCTGATCGCGTTCTCGCTGGCCTGGGCCTCGGGCCTGATCGGCTGGGTCATGGATCCGCTGCCCCTCGTGCGCACCGTCACCGGGCACGAGCCCGTGCGCGGCATCGTGCTCGCGCTGCTCTGCTTGAGCGTCCTGGCTGCGTTCGCCCTGCCCGAGGTGAGGCGCTGGCCGGGCGCCGTGAGCGTCGCGGGTCTGGGCCTCGTGATCGGCGTCGTCGCGGGCGGCTCCGACGGTTTCGCGCTGAGCTACCTGATTCCGCTCGCGGCCGTCTGCGCCGTGCTCGCGTTGCGCCGGTTCCCGCTCGCTCCGCTGGCGCTGCTCGCGGTCCTGGCGGGCGATCTCGCCTGGCAGGCCACGCACCAGGACCAGCGCCTGCGCTGGCTGACCGCGTCGCAAGTCGCCCCCGCGCCGTCGGGGAGCGCCGCGTTCCTGCTCGCGCGGCAGCACACCGAGGGCCCATTCCGCTTCGCCACCGCTGCGCCGAAGCCGGTGCTCGTGCATCAACTGGGGGCACACCGCACGGCGTCCGCGCGCGCCCTGCTGCTCGACCAGGAAGGCCTGCGCCTCGGGCTCGAGGACGTGGCGGGCTACAACCCGGTGCATCTCAAGAGCTACAACCGGCTGATGCTGGCCTCGAACGGCGGGCAGGCCGTCGATCGGCACTTCGAGCTCGCCCTGCGCTACGCGACGCCGCAACTGCGCTCGCTGGCTGTCCGCTACTACGTCTCTCCACCTGGTCGGCAGCCCGCCGGCCTCCCGGTCGTCTACCGGGACCGCCTGAGCGTGATCACCCGCGATCCTCGAGCGCTGCCGTTCGCGCGCATCGTGCGGCCGGATCGCGCGCCGCTGGCCGCGCGCGTCGTGTCGCGCGAGCCCGACCGCATCGTGATAGCGCCCCCCGCCGCGGGTACGCTCGTCGTCGCCGATCTTGCCTACCCGGGCTGGAAGGTGAGGATCGACGGCGTGCCTGCCCGTGCTCTCGAGGTAGGCGAGCTACGTGCCGTCGAGGTGCCGGCGGGCGCGCGGCGCGTGACCTGGCAGTTCACGCCGCCCGGTGTGCGCCTGGGGTGGCTGCTCTCGCTGACGGCGGCATTCGCGCTCGCCGGCGTCGCGCTCATCCCCTGGATCCGCTCCCGTCAAACCTGAAGGCCGCAACCCTACCCGTACGGGTAGTCCCCCGGATGAAGGGCTTCAGATCCTGCCGGAACCTGCCGATGCTTGCGCCGTGGCCGATCCCCTCGCCTCCGTCGTGGATGATCATGCAGTCGATCCCCACGCTGCCGCCGCGGCGCTCGCCCGCCTGGCGCAGCGCACGCGCGATGCGGCTCTGGGCGCGGCGCTGGCGCTTGTCATCGGGCTCGGGCTCGTGCTCCTGGGCCATACCGAGATCGCACTGCCCGCGGGCGGGGGTGCCCTCACGGGGCTGTTCGTGGCGGCAGTCGCTCGCGGCGAGCGCGGTGCGCTGGTCGCGCGCCTGATCGGACAGCGCTCCGCCTACCAGATCCCCGAAGTCGCCCGCGCGGCCGAGCGGATGGCCTGCATGGGCCGGCGCCACGAGCTCGCGCGCGCCCTCACCCGCCTCGTCCTCGTCGCCGAGGGCATCGAGCCGGCCACGGCCGGCATCGAGGGGATTCCGGAGCGCATCTGCGAGCACGCCGACGACCTGCTCGGCCTCGCCTTCCTGATCGCCTCCGACGGCGTCAAGGTGCATCCCGCGACGCTCGCCCTGCTCGACCGGCTGCTCGGCTCGACGATCCGCAGCCCGCTCTACAACCGCGCGATCCCCGAGCAGCACCTGCGCATAGCTATTCAGCGCATGCGCGCCTCGATCGACGCGTAGCAGGCGCGTCCGCGCGTGTGAACGTGCGGTCGCCGAGGCGACCGCATGCGTGTACCACGCTCTCTAGTCGCCGCTGGGCGCGACGTCCGTCAGTCCGCTCGGGGCCAGGTCGAGCTGGCTGAGCGGTAGCTCGACCTGTTGGTCGCGCACCGGCTTGCCGAGGATGTACCCGACCACCGCAAAAACGACGATGACCCCCAGCGTTCCGAGCGTAAACGCTTCGAACCGCGCGCGTGACACCCCGGCGTAGTCGTGGACGCTGAAGTGCAGGCCGAAGATGTATTCGTCGATGGTGCCCGGGAAGACGGCCACCCACGATCCCAGCAGCATCCAGGCCGTGCAGAGCACGCCCGAGACCCAGACCCCGGCCATGCCGAATGGAAGCCGGTACGGCCGCGGAACGTGAGGATGGCTGTAGCGGAGCTTGATAACGGTCGGGAACAGCAGGAGGTACGAGAGCAGCGTCGTCGAGGTCGCCAGGTACAGCACGACGGTGAAGGTGCTGGCGTTGGAGCCGGTCGAGAAGTGCTCCGCGGCCACCATGAAGATGGTCGAGACGATGCCGGACATCACGTTCACCCGCACCGGTGTGCCGAAGAAGCGGTTGAAGCCGCCGAACCAGCCGATGAACGCGCCGTCGTAGGCGGCGACGGCCTGGATCCGGTCGGACCCCATCATCCACACCGCACCCGACGTTACGAGTGCGAAGATGAAGCCCAGCGCCATCAGGTCGACCATGAAGTTCTGCGCTCCGCCGTACACGCTGAACGTCGTGTGGACTGCGTCCAGGAACCCGCCGATGCCAGTGATCTTGCTAGCCGGGAGCACTTCCAGGATCCCGAAGATCGGCACGCCGTACGCCAGCACGGCGATGATCGCGCTCACCCCGACCGATTTGGGCACGTCCTTCTGCGGATCGATCATCTCCTCGGCGGCGCCGTTCTGCAGCTCGAAGCCGACGTAGTTGAACAGAAGCAGCGGTACCAGCCCCAGGAAGACAGCGGTGCTGGGGCCGAACTGGTGGAAGGAGTAGCCGTGGAGGCCGTGCTCGATCGCGTAGATCAACACCGTGACCGAGAAGAACGCGAGCACGCCGACGCGTATGATCGCACCGGCGTTTGGGATCCATTTGCCCCGCCGCAGCGAGACGATCGCAACGCCGATCGATATCCAGATGAAGACCACCTTGAAGAAGTAGTCGCCAACGGTCCCGGAGCCGATCTTGGAGATGTTGCCGCTCCACGCGGCTGTGGAGATGAACGCCAACGAACCCCCGACCCACAGCGGATTGGTGACCCAGTACAGGACGGCTCCGATGCCCGCCCAGAAGCGGCCCCACGACAGCTTCATCCATTCATACGGACCGCCCTCCTGGGTGAATGCGCTTCCCAGTTCGGACATCACCAGGGCATACGGCAGCACGAAGAAGATCGCCAGCACGATCAGCCACGTGAACGTCTGCGCGCCGTAGCCCGACACCTGGCCGAGCGTGTCGAGGCCGACCAGCGCGCAGATCGTGAAGAACAGCATGTCGAAGCGTCGCAAGCTCTTCTGGAGCTTCGCCTTCTCTGCGACCGCCATCGCGGTCGTATGCTCGACATCGACCGGAGACTTCGCGAACTCGGACATCGAACCTCCTACTGAGCAGCCGAAGCGAACACGGCAGGGACCGCGGACGTGCAGTTTCTATCACGCGAGCGACAACGCGCGCGCGGGAGCGGGGGCGGCGTTCGCGCTCCCGCGCCGGCGTTTCGTCGTCGTCGCAGGCGCGCTACGCCGCGAAGCGCTGCGCGACGCCGTCCCAGTCGACGACGTTCCAGAACGCGTCGAGGTAGTCCGGACGGCGGTTCTGGTAGTTGAGGTAGTACGCGTGCTCCCAGACGTCGGCGCCCAGGAGCGGCGCCTTGCCGGCCGTGACGGGGTTGTCCTGATTGGCCGTCGAGAGGACGGCGAGCCCGTCGGCGTCCTTGACGAGCCAGGCCCAGCCCGAGCCGAACTGGTTGACGCCCGCGGCCTTGAAGGCGGCCTTGAACTCGTCGAACGAGCCGAACTTGGCGTCGATGGCAGCGGCCAGGTCGCCGCTCGGCGCGCCGCCGCCCTGCGGGCTCATGAACTTCCAGAGGAGCGTGTGGTTGAGATGCCCGCCGCCGTGGTTGCGCACGACGGCGCGCTTGTCCTCGGGGATCTGCTGGAGATCGCGGATGACGTCCTCGATCGGCGTGTCGGCCCACTGCGTGCCCTCGAGGGCTCCGTTGACCCGGTCGACATAGGCCTGGTGGTGCTTGTCGTGATGGATCCGCATCGTCTGCTCGTCGATGTGCGGCGCGAGCGCCGCGTAGTCGTACGTCAGCGGCGGAACGGTGTAAGGCATGCCGTCTCCTCGGATGGTTGGCAGGTCACTGGGCATTCTTGCGCACGCGGGTTGCCAAGCTCCGAAACCAGGGCGATAGTGGTTTCCGGGGACGATCGATTGAACCAACGTGCAAATTTGAAGCTGGCATCCGGGAAGCCTGACAGCTGACGACGTAGCCGCCTCCTATCCTTGTGCGGTGGACAGCGTCCTCCGCGAAGGCAGCCTGGCCGGCCGCTCGGCACTCGTCACGGGCGGCGGCACCGGCATCGGACGCGCGACGGCGGAGCTGCTGGCCGAGCTCGGCGCACGCGTGGCGGTGGCCGGGCGGCGAGCCGAACTGCTCGAGGAGACCGCTGCAGCGATCCGCGCGGGCGGCGGTGACTGCCGACCGCTCGTATGCGACGTCCGCGAGCCCGAGGCCGCGCGGGCGCTCGTCGAGAAGGTCATTGCCGAGTTCGGGTCGCTCGACATCCTCGTCAACAACGCGGGCGGGCAGTTCGTGGCGCCCGCCGAGGAGATCAGCCACAACGGCTTTCGCGCCGTGATGCGCCTCAACCTCGACGCGGTCTGGGAGCTGACGCGCCTTGCGGCGGTCGAGAGCATGCTCCCGAACGGTTACGGCAAGGTCATCAGCGTCGTGCTCTCGCCCCGCCGCGGGATCCCCGGGATGTTCCACTCCTCTGCCGCGCGCGCGGCCGTGGAGTCGATGACGCGGACGCTGGCCACCGAGTGGGGCGGTCGCGGCGTGCGCCTGACGTGCGTTGCGCCCGGGACGATCGACACCGAGGGGTGGCGCGGCTACGGCGAGACGGTCGAGGACGTCGCGGCGACGATCCCGCTGAGGCGTCTGGGCACGGTCGGCGAGGTCGCGCGCATGATCGCGTTCCTCGCCACTCCGGCAGGCGACTTCGTGACCGGCACGACGGTTGTGATCGACGGGGGCGTCGACAACGTCGACCTGCCGCCGGGCCGAGGGTCGTGAGCCGGCCGCTCGGCTCGGTCGAGCGCGCCGTCGCGCTGCTCGAGGCGCTGGCCGCTGCCGACGGCCCGCTCGGGACCAACGAGCTCGCGCGCCAGACGGAGATCAACGCGAGCACCGTCTCGCGCGCGCTGGGCACGCTGCTCGGCGCGGGCCTCGTCGAACGCGAGCCGGGCGGCCAGCGCTGGCAGCTCGGGCTCCGGCTCGTGCACCTGGGCAACGCGGCGCTCGCGCGGCTCGATCTGCGCGACCTCGCGCGTCCGCTGCTCGAGCAGCTCGTGCGGGAGACGGG
>JALYLC010000245.1 GCA_030774435.1 Actinomycetota bacterium | reverse complement strand
TAGCCGGTCGCGGACTCCGCGACCGGGGGCTTCGCGACTGCGGGCGCTTCCGCGGCCGGCAGGTTGACGATCACGACGCCGGCGACGACGACCGCCATGCCGAGTGTGGGCCACGCGCCCGGCAGATTGCCGCGGAAGGCCTCGATCAGGACCGCGACCACGGGCGCGAGGAACGTCCACGGATAGACGCGCGATCCGGGCCAGCGGGTGAGGGCGATGTTGAAGGTCACGTAGGCCAGAACCTGCGCGCCGACGACGATGAACGCGATCGACCACCACAGCTCGGGGGAACCCCAGTCGCTGCCGCCGAGGTCGCCGGAGAGCAGCAGGTAGGGGATCAGCAGCACGCCGCCGCAGAGGAACTGGGCGGCGGTGATGCCGATCACGTCGAAGCTCTCGCCGGTCAGCGAGAGGTAGCGGACGAGCAGGCCCGAGCAGCCGTAGCCGAATGCGCCGACCAGCGCCAGTACCGCACCGATGACGACGTCCTCGCCGCTCGCGGATCCGCCCGCGAGGATGATCGTCAGCACGCCGGCGAAGCCGACCGCGAGGCCGAGCGCGCGCAGCGAGGTCACCTGTTCGCCCAGCGCGAGCCTGCCGATCAGCGCGACCCAGAAGGGCGCTGTGTTGAGCAGGACCGCGGCGATCGCCGGCCCTGCGCGAGCGGTGCCCTCCGCGAGGCCGGCGAGGGAGAGCGTCGTGCCGCCGAGCCCCATGGCGGCGGCAAACCCCCACAGCCGTGCGGTGCGCGGCAGGCGCGAGCCGAACAGGCGGAGGAACGGGAGGAGCACGACGAAGCCGAGCAACCCGCGCGAGATTGCCGTGAAGGCGGGCGTCGTATGCCGCAGTGCGACCTCGGTGACGCTGAACGCCGCGCCCCAGAAGACCATCGTGAAGAGCAGCAGCAGCGGGACCGGGATGCGTGCGCCAGGAGCCGTCACGGATGGGTGAGACTACACTCTTCAACCCTAACGTCTGACCTATTCCGATGGAGGAAGGCGCGCGTGGCCGAGCGGATTTGCAGCTTCGATGGCCTCGACCTGCGGGACGAGCAACTGGACATCCTGAACGCTGTGCGCGACTTCGTCGACAACGAGATCATCCCGGTCGCCCACGATCTCGAGGCGCGCGACTCCTATCCGGAGGAGATCGTTCAGGGCCTGCGCGAGATGGGGCTGTTCGGCATGCGCATCCCGGAGGAGTACGGGGGCCTCGGGCTCGATCTGACCACCTACGCGCTCGCGATCGCGGAGCTCTCGCGCGGCTGGATGTCGGTCGCCGGCATCGTCAACGGCGTCTACATCGTCAGCGGGATGATCGCCGGGCACGGCACGGAGGAGCAGAAGCAGCGCTACCTGCCGAAGATCGCAGCGGGCGAGCATCGCTGCTGCTTCATGATGACCGAGCCGGAGGCGGGTTCCGACGTGCGCGCGATCCGCACGACGGCGCGGCGCGAAGGCGACGAGCTCGTCATCAGCGGCCAGAAGATGTGGGTCACGAACGGCATGCGCGCGAGCCTCATGGCCGTGCTCGTCAAGACCGACCCGAGCGCCGATCCGCCGCAGGCCGGCATGACGGCGCTGATCGTCGAGAAGGAGCCTGGCGCGGGACAGCAAGGCGGCATCAGGATTCCGGAAGCCGGGCTGCCAAAGCTCGGCTACAAGGGCGTCGAGTCGACCGAGGTGATCTTCGACGACCACCGCGTGCCGGCGTCGGCGATCCTCGGTGGGCCCGAGGGTGAGGGCCAGGGCTTCTATCAGATGATGAGCGGCATCGAGACCGGCCGCATCAACGTCGGCGCCCGCGGGCTCGGCGTGGCCCTGCGCGCGTACGAGCTGGCGATCCGCTACGCGCAGGAGCGCCACACCTTCGGCAAACCGATCGCGCAACACCAGCTGATCCAGGGCAAGCTCGCCGACATGGCGACCGGGATCGAAGCCGCCAAGCACCTGATCGCGGCCGCCGCGCGCAAGAAGGATGCCGGCGGGCGAGCGGACGTGGAGGCCGGCATGGCGAAGCTGTTCGCGACCGAGGTGGCGCAGCGCTGCGTCGAGGAGTCGATGCGCATACACGGCGGCTACGGCTACTCGAAGGAGTTCGAGATCGAGCGCCTCTACCGCGACAATCCGCTGCTGCTGATCGGCGAGGGCACCAACGAGATCCAGCGGCTGATCATCGCGCGCGGATTGCTCCGGCGTCACAGCCTCTAGCTGCACGATCGGGGTCTGACCCCAATCGTGCGGCGCCAGCGCCCCGACCGGCTACTCGGCCTCGCCCTCGGTGATCGCCGGCAGGGACATGCCGAGAATCGCATCGCGCTCCTCGAATGGACGCTCGTTGAACTCGTCGATCCACGCTTGCACCGCGTCCGGGTCTGCAAGGTCGACGCCCTCCGCGGCCATCGCGGCAACCAGCGCACCCGATGGGCCCCGCCGCGTGGGATCGCCTGCCCGCCTTGCGAACGTCTCGGACAGCGCGGCTGCCCGATGGGCGAGCTTCTCGGCTGCCGGCGGGATCACGTCTCCGCGCTCGCCAAGGAAGCCGAACATCCGCACGAGCGAGGCGGGCATCCGGGCGCGGTCTTCCTCGCTCGTCATCACCTTGCGGGGAACGAACGAGAGCAGGAACGCGTCGAGCTCTTCGTCGGTCCACACGCCTTGCGCCCCGGTGCCGAGGTAGTTTGCGCGGAACTCGAGCGCGAGCGCGACGTCTTGGCGCGCCAGCGAGATCTCGTCGTCGGTGAGCCCGCTCGCGTTCTCACCGAGCCAGCGCGCGAAGTCGCTCGCCACCTCGTCGGCCTCGTCCAGGAGGCTGTCATAGAGCGTGTCATCGAGCTCGCCGCCCTCGTCGTAGTCGAGCTCGAGCGGGAACAGCCGAGCGATCCGGTCGGCCAGCTCCGGCTCGCCGAGCTGGCGCAAGAGCTGGACGGCGATCTCTCCGCCCTCTGCCGTCGGTCCGAGCATGAGCTCAGCCGAAGCGCGCGCCCCTTCGACGAACCAGGCCGGGAACTCGTCGACGGCGGCCGGAACGGGAATCTCCCGGTCGCCTCGCATGTCGGCGAGGATTCGGCCGATCTGGCGCGGTGAGAGCGGCTCAGTGAGCGATCCGAGCCGAAGCGGGAGGTCGGGGAGGCGGCGGTCGCGCGAGAACAGCAGGAGCTGCGAGCGCTTCTGTTTCGGCCGCCTCAGGAGGACGACGCATGCATCCTCGTCGCCCTCGCTGTCGATCCGGAAGAACTCGTCTACCGTGAGCTCGCCAACCTGCGAGACAAGCGTCGATGTGCGGTCTCCCGCGGCTTCGCGTTCGGCGGCGAGCTGTTGCATCCGCGAGACGAGATGCGGGGCGCAGACGCGACTTGCGGCCTCGAACAGCGCTCGCGTCCCCGATCGCTGCGCGAGCGCTTCGAAGGTGCTCTCGACGAACGGTTCCGGGAGCATCGCGATCACGTCGGGTCCGGCGACACTGCGCGCGAGCTCCTCGAGGGAGTGGGCCTGGTGGCGCTCGCCGAGCTGATCGGCGAACGAATCAGCCACGGTTGCGGCAAACGCCTCGGGATCGATCTCGGGTAGTTCCGGCGTCGAGATGGCCGTCTCCTCGCTGACGCTATCGGGCGGTTCTGGCACGAGGCTATCGCATCGGAAACGCCGTACTCTGCGCGCATGTCGACTTCGATCAGCTGGTTCCCGCCCGGCGACGAGAGCCTGCTCTCGCCCGAGATCCAGGCGCTGTACGCCAGGTGCCGCGAAAAGCTCGGGTTCGTGCCGAACGTGTTCCTCGCCTACCAGTGGCGGCCCTCGCGACTGGCGGCCTGGCTCGCGCACTTCGACGCCGTCATGGAGCCGACCGAGTCCCTGCCCGCAGCCGAGCGCGAGATGATCGCCGTCGCCGTGTCGATGGCCAACGCGTGCTCGTACTGCCTCGTCGCGCACGGCTACTCGGTGCGCAAGCTGACGCGCGATCCCGTCAACGGCGACCTCATCACGCTCGACCACAAGCGCGCCGAGATCACGCCGCGGCAGCGCGCCATGCTCGACTACGCGCGCGTGCTGACGGTGGCGCCGGCGGAGGTCGAGGAGGCCGATCTCGACGCGCTCAAGGAGCATGGCCTGAGCGATGAGGACCTCTGGGACGTGATCGAGATCGCGTCGATGTTCAACTTCACGAACCGCATGGCGCACGCGACCGGGATGGTCCCGAATCCCGCGTACCACGCGCTCGCGCGCTGAGAGCCGTACCTGCGCGTTCTCCGCGACCGGTCGTGAGCGGTTTCGAAAGCCGCCGCAAATCAGCACATTCTCGGCACACTTTCCGGGTCGGGCGATGGTATGATACGAACATATGTTCGCTACGGTGGATGGGACGATCGACCAGGTGCGCGAGCGCCGCCGCGAGGCGCGCCGGCGCGAGCTGCGCTCGCTTTGCGAGCAGGAGG
The DNA here is from genome assembly GCA_030774435.1 of Actinomycetota bacterium. Taxonomy (GTDB): domain Bacteria; phylum Actinomycetota; class Thermoleophilia; order Gaiellales; family JALYLC01; genus JALYLC01. The sequence continues at coordinate 7,373 of JALYLC010000245.1, read as the reverse complement.
CGCGCATCAAGCAGCGGGTCACGCAGATTGTGCGCGAGGCGGATGACGACGGTGATTGGCAGGCGGCGGGCTGTTCATCGAGCGCGCAGTGGTTCGCGCAGGTCTGCAGCAGCGACCACCGCACCGCCGCGCGCATCGCGCGCACGAGCACGGCGTTGCGCAGCCTGCCCGCGCTCGACCACGCGATGAGCACAGGTGCTTTGACCCTCGATCAGGTCGCAGCCGCCGCCGAGTTCGCGACCCCGGCGAGCGATGCCGAGCTGGCGCGCATCGCGGTCGGTAAGCCGCCCAGCGACATCGCGCTCGCCGCCCGCACGATCGTCCCGCCCACGGTGGAGGACGACCAGGCGCTCTACGAGCGGCGCGCGCTGAGCATGTCCTGGACGCGCGGGCGGCGCGAGCTCGCGTTCAGCGGGCGCTTGCCTCTCGAGCAGGGCGCCGCCTTCGAGCAGGCCATCTGGAGCGTTGCCAAGAGCCAGCGCGCGATCGACAAGGCGGCCGGCACCATCCTCGAGTGGCAGCAGTCCGCCGCGGATGCGCTCGTCGCGCTCGCGCGGGGGCACGATGGCGCGGACGGCGGCGCGAGGCGCAGCTCCACCAGCCTGATCGTGCACGTGAGCGACGACGAGCCCCCGCTGCTCGAGGGCGCGGGGCCGCTCAGCCCCGAGACGGCCGAGCGGCTTGTGTGCGACGCGCGTCGCCTCGCGATCAAGCCGAGCGGGCGCGACCTCGTGCACTCCCGCGTGGGGCGCTGTGCCTCGTACGCGCAGCAGCGCGCGCTGCGCAAGCGGTCATCGCACTGCCAGTACCCCGGCTGCACCGCCGCCCGCGAGCTCGAGGCGCACCACATCGTCCCGGTCGAGCGTGGCGGGAAGACGGAGCTCGACAACCTGATCCTGCTCTGCCCTCGGCACCACAAGCTGCTGCACGATCACAGCATCCGTACGAGCGGCACCGTCCAACATCCCACCTTCGCGGACGAAGCCGGCCGCGCGATCACCGCCAACCAGCCTCACGCCCCACCCCGCCGACCGGTTTGATGGCCAATGGCGTGCTTCGCCCCGTCGAGCAGTGATGCCTCGACGATTCCGCTTGGAGTTTTGCCCGCTGTTTGGATGCAAAACTCGGGTGTTTGCGTTTGCATTCGTACGCGCGGCGTGATTTTGTATGCACTCCTTGAGTGCCGCCTCGCCGATCACGCCCAGCCCGACAAGCTCGCTGCGCGTCTCCGAGGAGCTGCGCGAGGCGATCCTCTCGGGCGAGTTCGAGCCCGGCGAACGGCTGCGCACCGTCTCGCTGGCCAAGCGCTTCGGCAGCTCGCGCACGCCCGTGCGCGAAGCGCTCGTGCAACTCGAGGGCGAGGGGCTCGTCGACATCGAGCCGCGCCGCGGCGCGCTCGTCCGCTCGTTCGCGAGCGCCGATCTCATCGACCTCTACGAGATCCGAGCGCTGCTCGAGCCTGCGGCCGCAGCGCGGGCAGCGCTGCGCGCACAGGAGCATCAACTCGAGCGTCTCCGCGAGCTCGTGGCCCTCTCCGATGCGCGCGGCGGCCGGGGGCGCGGAGCGCTCGACGACCAGATCGCCTGGAACCAGGAGATCCACGCGATCGTGATCGAGGCCGCGGACAGCCCGCGGCTGTCGGCCGCACTGCGCGCCACCGCGGGCATCCCGCGCGCGTTCCGCACGGCGTTCTGGCGCGACGACGGCCACAGGGCGTTCTCGCAGACGTGCCATCGCGAGCTCGTCTCGGCGCTCGGCGCCCGCTCGTCCGAGCGCGCCGAGGCCGTCATGCGCGTGCACATCCTGCAGGCCAGGGACTCGCTCGTGGCGGTGACGAATGGCGGCTGACGCACTCGCCGCGGGGCCGCTCAGCGGCCTTCGCGCGATCGAGTTCGGGCAGCTCCTGGCCGGCCCGTTCGTCGGCACGCTGCTCGGCGATTTCGGCGCCGAGGTCATCAAGGTCGAGGCTCCCCCGGCCGGCGACCCCATGCGGGCGTGGGGGCGGCTGCGGCACAACGATCACTCGCTCTGGTGGTCGGTGCTCGCGCGCAACAAGCGCTCCGTCGCACTCAATCTGCGCGAGCCCCGCGGACAGGAGATCGCAGCCTCGCTCTGCGCGACCGCCGACGTGATCGTGGAGAACTTCCGGCCGGGCACGATGGAGCGCTGGAATCTCGGCCCCGAGCAGGTGCACGCGGTCAACCCGGGCTGCGTCTACGCGCGCGTGTCGGGCTACGGCCAGAGCGGCAGCTACCGCGACCGTGCGGGCTTCGCGGCGGGCGGCGAGGCCATCGCGGGCCTCCGCTACATCAACGGCTATCCGGGTCAGGCGCCGCCGCGCTGCGGCATCTCGCTGGGCGACACGCTCGCGGCGCAATCGGCATTCCAGGGCATCCTGATGGCGCTCTACGCCCGCGACGCCCGCGGCGCGACCGGTCAGGTCGTGGACGCGGCGATCGCCGATGCCTGTTTCGCCATGACCGAGGCGATGGTCGTCGAATACGACAAGGTCGGCTTCGTGCGCGAGCCGACGGGCCCGTTCCTGCCGAAGATCGCACCCTCCAACGTCTATCGCTCGAGCGACGGCAAGTGGGTGGTCATCGCGGCGAACCACGACACATTGTGGAGGCGCCTGGCCGCGCTGATGGGGCATCCGGAGTGGGGGGACGACCGTCGCTTCGCCGACCACGCCTCGCGCGGGGAGCACCAGGAACTGCTCGACGAGATGATCGGGGAGTGGGCGGCGCAGCACACCGCGGCGGAGCTCGACGACGTCGTCAACGCGGCCGGCGTCGTGTGCGCGCCGGTCTACACCGCCGAGGACATCCACGCCGACCCCTGGTTCCGCGAGCGCGGCCTCGTGGTCTCGTACGAGGACGAAGTGCACGGCACGATCGCGGCCAACGGGGTCGTGCCGAAGCTGACGGGCACTCCGGGAGGCGTGCGCCACGGCGCGCGCTGGACCGTGGGCGCAGACAACGAGCACGTGCTCGGCGAGCTCGGCCTCTCGGCGGAGGAGATCGCGGAGCTGCGTGAAGCGGGGATCGCATGAGCATCGACACGCAAACGAAGGACGGCTGATGGCATTTCGCCTCGGCGTGGACGTCGGTGGGACGTTCACCGACCTGTTTCTCGTCAACGACGCCGACGAACGGCAGTTCCGGGTGAAGACGCCCTCGACGCCGGCCGATCCATCGCTCGGCGTGCTCGCCGGCGTCAAGCGCATCTGTGCGGAAGCCGGGATCTCCCCGGGCGAGCTGCGCAACATCGTGCACGGCACGACCGTGGCCACGAACGCCGTGCTCGAGAGCAAGGGGGCGCGCGTCGGCTTGATCACGACGACGGGCTTCAAGCAGATCCTGCACCTCGCGCGCTCGCAGACGCCCGGCCCGCTGGCGGGGTGGATCATCATGATCAAGCCGGATCCGCCGGCGCTCCTGTCGGACACGCGCGAGGCGGTCGAGCGCCTCGACGCGCGCGGCAGCACGGTCACGCCCGTTGATCGCGAGCAGGTGAAGGGGATCGTCCGCGACCTCGTCGACTCGGGTGTCGAGTCGCTGACCGTGGGCCTGATCAACTCGTACGTCAACAGCGCGCACGAGGAGGAGATCGGGGCGATCGTCGAGGAGCTCTATCCGGGCTTCCCGGTCACGCTCAGCTCGCACGTGCTGCCCGAGTTCCGCGAGTACGAGCGCACGCTCACCGCGTGCATGAACTCGTACGTGCGCCCCACGGTCGCCACGTACGTGAAGGGCCTGCAGGGCTCGCTCACGGAGCTCGGCACGACGTGCGACGTCAACATCCTGCGCTCCGACGCGGGTCTCATGACTACCACCGAGGCGCAGCGCAATCCGATCTACGGCGTGCTCTCCGGACCGTCCGGCGGCGTCGCCGGGGCGCTGCACGTCGCCGTCAAGGCCGGCTACCCGAACATCCTGACGTTCGACATGGGCGGGACGTCGACCGACGTCGCCCTGTGCCAGAACGGTGAGCCAACGATCGGCCGCGAGACGTCGATCAGCCACTTCCGCATCAAGATCCCGAGCGTCAACGTGCACACGGTTGGCGCCGGCGGCGGCTCGATCGCCCACGTGCCGCCACTCACCGGCGCGCTCCGCGTAGGGCCCCAGTCAGCCGGCGCCGAGCCGGGCCCCGCGGCCTACGGCAAGGGGGGCGAGGAGCCGACCGTGACCGACGCCAACGTCGTCGTCGGCCACCTCCCGCCGCGGCTCCTGGGCGGCGAGATGACGCTCGACGTCGAGTCCGCGCGCGCCGCCGTGCAGAAGATCGCCGACGCGATGAGCCTCTCGCTCGAGCAGGCCGCCGACGGCATCCTCTCGATCGTCAACGAGAACATGGCCGGCGCGCTGCGGCTCGTGTCGGTGCAGCGCGGGCACGATCCGCGCGACTTCGCGCTCGTCGCGTTCGGCGGCGCAGGGCCGCTGCACGCCAACGCGGTCGCGAAGCTGATGGGCAGCTATCCCGTGATCGTGCCGCCGTCGCCTGGCCTGCTGTGCGCGATCGGCGACCTCGTCGCGGACTTCCGCAACGAGTTCGCCCGCACGCTGATCCGGCTCGTGCGCGAGGCACCGGCAGACGAGGTGGCCGGCATCCTCGAGGAGCTGGGCGGGCGCGCGCGCACGTGGATGGACTCGGAGGGGATCGCGACCGGCGACCAGCGGCTGAGCTACGTCGCCGACATGCGCTACCACGGCCAGGGCTACGAGATCCCGGTCGCGCTCGACGCGGCCGCGGTGCGCGCCCAGGGCCTCGGCGACCTGGAGGAGCGGTTCAACGCGCTGCACGAGCAGCTCTACGGCTTCCGCATGCACGCCACCGCGAGCGAGATCGTCAACCTGCGCGCGATCGGCAACGGCACCGTGCAGAAGCCCGAGCTGCCGACCGGCGAGGTGGGCGGCGCGGACGCGTCCCTCGCGGTCGTCGAGGAGCACGCGATCCTGTTCGAGGGGGAGAACGTGCCGACGCGCATCTACGACCGCTCGAAGCTCACCCCGGGCGCCCGCATCCCGGGCCCGGCCGTCGTCACGGAGTTCGACGCGACCACGGTGGTGCTGCCCGGCTTCACGGCCGAGGTCGACATCCACTTCAACCTGCTGATCAACCCCGAGGCGTGAGCATGGATGAGCTGAGGATCGCCGCGATCCCGACCGACGTCGAGATCGACCCGGTCACCCTGGACATCATCGAGGGCGCGCTCAAGAGCGCCCGCTACGAGATGGACGCCGTGCTGTTCCGCTCGGCCATGAGCCCGGTCATCCGCGAGCAGCACGACGAGTTCCCGATGCTCACCGACCCGCGCGGCCGCATGGTCGTGGGCCAGTTCGGCGCCTACATCAACGAGATGATGGAGGAGTGGACGCGCGGCATCTACCCGGGTGACGTGATCCTCTGCGCCGACCCGTTCAAGTGCTCGGCGTCGATCAGCCACACGAACGACTGGCTCGTGCTCGTGCCGATCTTCTTCGAGGACGAGCTCGTCGGCTGGGCCTCGCAGTTCGGCCACATGATGGACGCCGGCGGACCGCTCCCAGGGGCCCTGCCGACGGGCGCGAAGACGATCTTCGGCGAGGGCATCATCATCCCGCCCATCAAGGTCGTCGAGCGCGGCGTGGTGCAGGAGGACGTGCTCGGGCTGATCCTCAACAACGTGCGCATCCCGGAGATGAACCGGGCCGACCTGTTCGCGATCATTGCCGGCTGCCGCGCCGGCGAGGCGCGCGTCGTGGAGCTCTGCAACCGCTTCGGGAAGCGCACCTACCTGGCCGCCCTGCAGGCGCTGCTCGACCGCACCTACGAGGCCATGAAGACCCTGATCCTGCTGGCGATCCCCGAGACGCCGCAGAGCTTCGAGGACTACGTCGACGACGACGGCCTCGGCAACGGCCCATTCAAGATGAAGCTCACGATCTGGCGCGAGGGGGAGCACGCCTACTTCGACTGGTCGGGAACGGATCCGCAGGCACTTGGGCCGGTGAACTTCTACCTCTCCGAGGGCATGTTCAAGATGTTCATCGGGATCTACCTGATCATGGTGAACGACCCGCAGATCCTCTTCAACGACGGGTTCTATCCGCTGCTCCACGTCGTCATGCCCGAGGGCAGCCTGCTGCGGCCGCGCTTCCCGGCGGCGCTCGGCTGCCGCACGCACGCGCTCGCGCGGCTCTTCGACGTGCTCGGCGGCGCGCTCTGCAAGAACGCACCCGACCTCAACACCGCGGCGGGCTACGGCACCAGCCCGTACATGCTCTATTCGGGCTGGAAGGAGTCCGTCGACGGCATGCAGCCGGGCGAGTTCTTCTACTCGATGGAGATCCTCTACGGCGGGATCCCGGGCCGGCCGATCGGCGACGGCATGGACGGACACTCCTGGTGGCCGCTGTTCGAGAACATCCCGACGGAGTACCTCGAGGCGTACTACCCGATGCGCATCGACGGCTACACGACCGTCACCGACTCCGGGGGCGCCGGCCTGCACCGCGGCGGCAACGGCGTCGAGAAGCGCTACGTCTACCTCGAGCCGGGCGAGGTCTCGATCCACGATGACCGCTGGCTGACGCGGCCGTGGGGTGTGCTGGGCGGGCTGCCAGGCGAGCGCAGCAGCAAGCTGCTCGTGCGCGCCGACGGATCCGAGCAGGTGCTGCCGAGCAAGTGCGACGAGGTCGAGGTACAGCCGGGTGACATGCTCGTCTATCGCACGGCCGGTGGCGGCGGCTGGAAGGATCGCCTCGACCGGCCGGCGGAGACCGTCGCCCGCGATGTCTCGTTCGGGCTCGTCTCGCGCGAGTTCGCGCAGACGGGCTACGGCGTCGTCGTGGGCGGCGACGGGAGCGTCGACGAGGCCGCCACCGAGGCCGAGCGCAACGGGCAGCGCGAGCAACGCGGCGCGGCGCTGGCCTTCGACTTCGGACCGTCGCTCGAGCAGACGCTCGCCAACTGCAAGGACGAGACCGGCATCGAGCCGCCGAAACCGGCCACGCCGCTGCGCTGGTCGCCGCTCGAGTCGGGCGAGTCGGCGCTCCAGCGCGTGCGCGCTGCCGATGCCGCCGCGGCCGCCTCCGACGGCGGGTGATGGCGCGAGTGCGTCGGCGATCGTGCGCAGGCGCCGCACGAGGCCAATCTCTTCGACATCCAGCAGAAGTACGGCGACGTCGTCAGCCTCGACGAGGCGCTCGCTTCCGTCGCCGTTCTCTAGGGCCTACGACGCACCGGCGGGCTGTCGCTGCGCCTTGGGCTGGTCGAAGCCCTCGGTCGAGTTGATCCCGGGCTGGTAGTTGACGCGCAGGAAGCCGAGGTGCTCGTCCATCAGACGGCGCGCCGCTGCCTCGTCCCGCGCCTCGACCGCGGTGTAGATC
>JALYLC010000244.1 GCA_030774435.1 Actinomycetota bacterium | reverse complement strand
CTGCAGTTGTGCAATTGCGTGGCTCGACGGCCGCGCTCCGCTGCGCCGGCCGCCCGCCGGCCGACCCAGCTGCGCGCCGGCGGGTCCGCCGATCGCTGCCACCGAATCGGGCTCGGCCTGCACGCGTGCGTCGAGCGAGGCCTCGGGCACGCGGTGATTCTCTCACATGCGCGGGGTCCGGTCCCGGTGCGTCGAGCCCCCGCCCCGGCACTCACGCTCTGGGCGTTCGCGCGCCGCGGCGCCGGGCGCTACCCGCGCGAAGTCGTCGGCGACCGCGCGGCAATCGCATTGATCGCGGTCCTGCTCGTCGCCGGACTCCCCTGGCTGTTTGCGCACATCGGCCTCTACGTCGGCGATGTACCCGGACTCAAGGCGATCTTCATGTCCAAGAAGATCATTCCCGAGGCCGGTCACCCGCATCTGCACGCTGTCCACCTGGGCAACCACGAGGGACTCGACGGCATCCTGCTCGCCGCGACCGCGCTCGCGCTCTCGCGCCAACTCGGGCTCATGCGACCCACGCGCCTGCGGACGTTCCTGGCCGGCTACCTCGCGGTGGCCCTCTGCTACGGCCTCGGCGTCTGCATCCAGGACGGGTGGCACGAGCAGCTCGTCAAGCGCGGCTGGCTGGGCACGCAGTTCCCGAACGTCATCCGGCCGGGGCTGACCCTGGCCTGGGGCGGGCTGCTCGTGTGCGCCGCGCTCGCCTACCGGCTCGTCATCCGGCCGCGCCTGCGTCAGGTCGCGGAGGCCTGAGCGGGGGAACGTCAGGCTCCGCGTGCGCCGGCGATCCCCTGCGCGGCCGCCCAGAGGCCGAGGTCGCGTCCCTCGATCGCAGCCGCCATCAACGGCGGGAACTGTTCCGGGGTGCACGCGAAGACCGGACAGCCGAGCGCCGCGAACGCCGAGGCGTTGGCGTGGTCGTAGGCGGGAGCGCCATCGTCGGAGAGCGCGAGCAACACGATCAGACGCGTGCCGCCGGCTGCGATCGAGGCCGCGCGCTTGATCAGCTCTGCCTTGTCGCCGCCCTCATAGAGGTCGCTGATGAGGAGCATGATCGTGTCGGCCGGCCGGCGCACCAGCGACTGGCCGTACGCGAGCGCCTGATTGATGTCGGTGCCGCCACCGAGCTGCGTGCCGAAGAGCACCTCGACCGGGTCCTCGAGCTTGTGCGAGAGGTCGACGACGGCGGTGTCGAAGACGACGAGCCGCGTGCGCAGCGTCTTCAGCGACGCCAGGACCGCGGCGAAGACGCTCGAGTAGACCACCGAGCTCGCCATCGAGCCCGACTGGTCGACGACGAGCACCACGTCCCTGAGCGAGGCGCGCTGGCGCCGGCCATAGCCGACGAGGTTCTCGGCGATGATCGTGTGGTACGCGGGCTGGTAGTGGCGGAGGTTGCGGCGGATCGTGGTCGCCCAGTCGACGTCGGCGAGCCGGCGCGGCCGGTTGGTTCGGGCGGCGCGGTTGAGAGCGCCGGTGATCGCCTGGCGCGTCTCCTGCGCGAGGCGGCGCTCGAGATCCTCGACCACCTTGCGCACGACGACCCGGGCCGTGGCGCGCGTCCTCTGCGGGATCACCGAGTTGAGCGCGAGCAGCGTGCCGACCAGGTGCACGTCGGGCTCGATCGTCTCGAGCAGCTCCGGCTCCAGGAGCAGGCGGTCGAGGTCGAGGCGCTTCATCGCGTCCTGCTGGATCACCCGCACGACCGGGCTCGGGAAGTAGCCGCGGATGTCGCCGAGCCAGCGGGCGACGGATGGCGCCGATGCTCCGAGGCCGGCGGTGCGCTCGCCATGCGGGCCAAGCCCCCGCGCAGGCGCGTCGTAGACGGCGGCCAGCGCCGCGTCGATTCCGGCACCTTCGCCGCCGAGCACGACGCCGGTGCCGTCGGCTGCGCCGCCGCCGAGCACCAACCGCCAGCGCCGGAGCCGCTCGTCTGCCTGCGCGCTCACGTCTCCCCTTCGCCCACGCCGAGAATCAGCCGCAGGACCGGCAGCACGCGCGCGGCCCGCTCCCGGTCGAACTGCTCAGCGCCCGGTTCGGCGGCGGCGGCCGTGTAAGGCGCCGTGCCGAGGCGCCGGGCGCGCTCGCCGATCTGGCGCCGCTCGCCTGCCGGGAACGTCGAGAACGTGCGCCGGAGCACCGGCAGCAATTCGGTGAACGCCACGGCGGGCACGCGCGCGAGCCAGTGGTCGACGAGTCGCAGCAATGCCTCGTCGTGCAGCAGCACGATGCCGCTCTGGCCGAGGAAGCCCTCGATCCACGCGGAGCCGGCAGCCGGATCGTTCCCGGTGCTGAGCGTGAGGCTCACGCGGCGTTCGAGCTCGGCCGACCTGAGCAAGCCGGCGTCGTGCAGGATGCGCGTGCTGCGACCCGTCACGCGACCGTGCACATCACCGCGATCGGCCAGGCGCGCGAGCGCGCCGCGCCAGGGATCGCGGAGGTCGGCGCGGTCGAGCAGGCCGATCGCCGCGTCGACCGAGTCGACGCGGCCAGTCAGCTCGGCGGCGGCATCGTCGTCGAGTGAGCCGGCAGCCAGCGGCAGGCCGATGACGATGCGGGCAACGAGGCCCTCGACGATGCCCGTGACCTGGCTCGCATCGGTTTCGCGCACGTTGCCGTAGCGGAGCACGCGCACGAGCGGAGGGAGGGCGTCCATCAGCTGCGCCGCGTCGGCGCCGACGGCCGCGCGCTCCTGGAACGCGGCCATTGCCGCGGCCACGGCGTCCGGCAGATCGGCGAGCAGCGCCGCCTCGACGAGCCCCGTCAACTCGGCCAGGAGCCCTCCGCACTCCGCGCGTTCCCGCACGAGGCCCGTTGCCGCCTCAGTCAACGATGAGCCGTAGCGGCTCGCCTCGATCAGCTTGACCGCGTACTCCGGCTGCCACTGCAGGTGCCAGAACTCGTGGAACGTGCCCCGCGCGCCACTCACCGCCCGTTGTTCCCCCCAGGGAACCGCCAGCAGGTTCAGGCGGTGCAACAGACGGCTGCGGTCGCGATCGAGGTCCTTGCGCAGGTCGAGGTCGAGGTCGCGCGTGCCCGCCTCGGGCCGCAGGCGCAAGCGCCGCTGCGTGCGCTCGAGGTCGGCCTGCAGTGGAACGGTGGGCGCGTCCGCGGGGACGCCGCCCAGCACCTGCCCGACGACCAGCCGCTCGTGCACGAGCGCGAGCGCCGCATCGGCACCGTCGCCGAGCACTGCGCGCGTCGCCTCGGTCAGCTCGCGCAGGCCGGCCAAGGGGCGTTCGCGCAGCGTCGCGAGCGCCTCGGCGAGGCGAACGGCCTCGATCACGTGCGCCGAGGAGACCGGGATGTCCTCGTCGCGCAGCAACTGCGCGGCCTGGGAGAGCCAGCGGACGAGCACCTGCCCGTTCTGGTGCCGGTAGAGATGGTCGTACCAGCCGGGCGAGCTGATGCCTGCGCCGTAGCCCGAACGACTCGAGAGACGGTCGTAGGTCCACGGCACCCACGTGAGAGCGACCTTGCGCCTGGGCAGCCCTTTGAGCAGCTCGGCATCGGCGCTCACCGGCCCGAGCTGGGCCAGCGCTGGCGCGTGCCAGGCCCCGCAGACGACTGCGATCCGTTCGTGGCCGTCCTCGAGGGCTAGCCGGATGGCTTGGCGCATGTGCGCCTCGCGGCGAGCCTCGGCCTCGTCGTCGGCGCCGCCCTCCTCGCCGTCCAGCTCGCGCAAGGCCGCCATCGCCTCTGCAATTGCACTGAATGCATGCTCGCCGGCGCGATGCTCGACCACGTCCTCCCAGAAGCGCTCGGGATCGCCGTGCCCGGCTGCCTCGGCGAGCCAGGCGATGGGATCGCGGTGAAGCGTCTGGAGATCGTGCTCGGGCGGCTCGGCCAGTACGTTCGCGAGCGGCAGGTCGATCATGCGCAGCGTCACCCGTGCAGCGAGCGCGTACAGGATCGCTCGCCACTCGGGCGAGAAGCCGGCGAACGGATAGAACGCGGAGCGGCCGGGCTCGTCGACCGCGTAGCCCAGCAACGCGACCGGAGGCCGCATCTCCTCGTGCCCCGCGAGCGCCAGCAGCGGCTCGGCTTCGGGCGGGCCCTCGATCAGCACCGCGTCCGGGGACAGCTCGCGCAGAGCCCGCTCGACGCTGCGGGCCGAGCCGGGCCCGTGGTGGCGGATGCCGAGGACGCTGACGCTCACCGCACGAACTCGCGGCAGGAGCGATAGAGGTCGCCCCAGCCCTTGCGCTCCTTGGCGACCGTCTCGAGATACTCCTGCCAGACCGCGCGATCCTGCACCGGGTCCTGGATCACGGCGCCCGTGAGCCCGGCCGCCATGTCAGCCGCGCTGACACCGCCGTCGCCGAAGTGCGCCGCGAGCGTCCAGCCCTGCGTCATGACGGAGATCGCCTCTGCCGTCGAGAGCGTCGCGGTCGGGCTCTTGAGCTTCGTCTTGCCGTCCTCCGTCTGCCCCTTGCGCAGCTCGCGGAACACGGTGACGACCCGGCGGATCTCGTCCAGCGCCGGCATCTCGCCCGGCAGCTCGAGCGCGCGGCCGAGCTCCTCGACACGGCGCTGCACGATCTGCACCTCTTCCTCGGCGTCCGCGGGCAGCGGTAGGACGACGGTGTTGAAGCGGCGACGCAGGGCGCTCGAGAGCTCGTTGACCCCCCGGTCGCGGTCGTTCGCGGTCGCGATCAGGTTGAAGCCCTTGCGCGCCTGCACCTCCATCCCGAGCTCGGGCACCGGCAGCGTCTTCTCCGACAGCACCGTGATCAGGGCGTCCTGCACGTCGGACGGGATGCGGGTCAGCTCTTCGAGCCGGACGATGCGCGCCTCGCGCATGCCGGTCATCACGGGGCTGGCGACGAGCGCGTCCTCGCTCGGCCCGTCGGCGATCAGGCGAGCGTAGTTCCAGCCGTAGCGCACGGCCTCCTCGCTCGTCCCCGAGGTGCCCTGCACGAGCAGCGTCGAGTCGCCGGAGATCGCCGCTGCCAGGTGCTCGGAGACCCACGTCTTGGCCGTGCCCGGGACGCCCAGCAGCAGCAGGGCCCTGTCGGTGGCGAGCGTGGCGACGGCGACCTCGATCAGCCGCCGGTCGCCGACGTACTTGGGCGTGATGACGGTGCCGTCGACCTCGCCGCCGAGCACGTAGGTCGTGACCGCCCAGGGCGAGAGGTTCCAGCCGGGCGGGCGCGGCCGCGTGTCGGACGCGGCGAGCGCCGCGAGCTCGCCGGCATAGGCCTGCTCGGCGTGTGGACGCAACATCCCGCCGGCGGGCACGGTTCCGGCTGGTGCCTTCTTCGTCATCGCAGCTCCTCGTGCATGTCGCGTCGGAACGACAGGGTGGCCAGGATCTCGTCGGCGCGGCGGGCCTGAGGGCTCCCGGGCTCGAAGCCGGAAAGGCGCCGCAGCGCCTCGGGGGCGAGCGCCGGGTCGAGCCGCTCGGCGATCACGCTCGCAGACTGCCAGTCGGCCCGGCCGAGCAATGCGGCGAGCAGGGCGAGCGCAGCCTCGCTGAGCGCGCGCGGCCACGGTGCCGGGATCTGCCGTGCGACGGCGAGCCCACCCTGGCCGAGCTGCGCGAGCGCGACGGCGACCGCTGCCTCGGCACCGACGAACGCGGCCATGCGCGGCTCGACATCGAGGAACTGAACGCCCCACTGCGGGTCGCACTGGATCCAGGCGGCGCGCGCAAGGCCATCCAGGAGCGGTCCGTCGATCGCGTCCTTTGCCTGCAATTCGCGGACACGCTCCGGGGAGAGCCCGATCTCGCCCCACACCGAGAGGGGCGTCCAGCCGACCAGTTGCTCGAGCCACCAGGCTCGCCGGCCCGTCCCCTGCGGCGGCCTGCGCACGATGCCGTCGCGCGCCATGGCCTCGTCGCAGTCCTCGGGCAGCGCGCAGCGGACGTGCTTGCGCCTCCCGCCCTCGAGCTGCACGAGCGGCAGCGCGCGCTCACGCATTCGCTGTGCGAAGCCAGAGCCCGGGAGGCACGAGAGTAGTGACGCGGCTGCGGTTCGAGCCTCCTGCCTGCGGTCCGCCAGCACGGCCTCCAGCAGCGGCTCGTCCTCGATTGACAGTCCGTCGGCGAGTGCGCTCACGAACCACGCGCGATCCTCGGGCTCCTCCTGCGCCAGCCCCTGCTCGAGCAACGCGCGCGCCTCCTGCGGTTGCTCTCCGCGGATGAGCGCGAACAGGCGACGGCGCTGCGGCCGCTCGCCCGTCGCCCACAGCTGCTCGCGGGCTTCCTCGCCGTCCGGGAGTGCAGCCGCCCAGGCCCAGCGCGGCTCCTGCACCGCCAGCCAGCGCCCGCGCTCGCCGAGTACCGCCTCGACCTCGGCCTGGAGCGCGGGAGTGGCCGTCGCAGCTTGCAGGAGGTCGGGAACGTGTTCTGCCGGAGCGCGGGCACCGGTCGCCGCCAGCGCGCGCAGCCACTCGGGCAGGAGCGCGCGCCGGTCTCCGAGCAGCACGGAGAGACGACTCGTTGCAGCTGGCCCGCAGGCAGGACGTTCATCGCCCGGCGAGGGGGCAGGGAGCGCAGGTGCCGCGAGCGCGGCCCGCCCGGCGCGCCGATAGACCGCCACCGCGCCAGCGGCCGCGAGCAGCCGCTCTTCCGAGCTGCCCTCTCCGGCGAAGGCCGAGAGCTCCGCGTGCGACAGGGTGGGCGGCTCGCGGCGCTCCGTGCCCAGAAGCGCGACGGAGACGAGTTCCGGCCAGCCGCTCACAGGAGCACGAACCTGCCCTCCGCGTGCACGCTCAGCGGCCGGACTCGATCGCCCAGCCACTCACCGAAGAGCGTCAGCGGTCGTCCACCCGCGAGCGCCGCGAGCCGCCAGCCGCTTCGGCGGTCGCAGGCCAGCGCGAGTGCATCGCCTTCGGGCTCGACAGCGAGCCAGCCGTCGTCCTGGGCCACCGGCACGACACCGCCGAGGCACAGCGGAAGACGCGCGAGCCACGGCTGGTGGGCCAGCGCGTCCGCGCGAGCGGCGAGCGTCGCCTCGATAGAGTTCCCGGGCAGCCGCTCCAGCGGCACGGGAGCGGCGTGCTGCTCGGCGACGAGCGCGCGAAGGGGCAGCGCGCTCGGATAGAACGCCAGTGACGCGTCGATGGCCATGCCAGTCGCGAAGCTCCCCTCGAGCGGCTGGCCGGCGGCGGCGAACGACAGCACGAGCGCCTGCCGACCCGAGCCGAGGCCCTGAAGCCAGACGCGTTGCACGCGCAGCCGCTCCTCCTCCGAGACCTCGCGGGCCAGCACGGCCCAGCTATCGCGCACGCGATCCCCGGCCAGGACATCCTCTTGTGAGACCGTCCAGCCGATCAGCGACCGCACATCGGCACGCAGCGTCTCCGGAAGCTGGTCCGCGCGCCGGTAGGCGCGCACGAGCAACTGTACGAGCCCGGCCTCCTCGAGCATCGCCTCCGCCCACTGATCGCCACCCGCCGCGGCCAGACCGCCGAGTACCCGCAGCCGCCCCGCCAACGCCGAGGCCTGCGCGTCCACGAGCCGAGCCGCAGCCTCGTCCCAGAACGCGTAGGGGCGCTGGCGCGCCTGTGCCAGCCCCTGGCGCACCAGGTCGTGCAGCCATCGCTCCAACTCCTCGAGACCCGCCAGTACGCGCTCCTCACGCCTGGCCTGCCGGCGCGCCTGTGCCTCCGGGTCCGGCGGCGCCTGCGTTCCCTCGGCGCGGGCCTGTGCGCGCTCGACCCGCTGCTCGCGCGAGGCGAGCCACTCCGTCACCCAGTCCGGCGGCTCCACCGCGGGTGCCAGCTCAGGCGAGGCGGACGTGAGCAGGAGCAAGGCGAGCGCGTGCTTGCACGGGAACTTGCGGCTCGGGCACGAGCAGCGGAACGCCGGCCCGGCGAGGTCGACCTGCGACTGATACGGCTTGGCGCCTGAGCCCTGGCAGAGCCCCCAGACCGCCCGCTCGCTACGACCCAGGCCCGACCAGTGGCGCTCGCCGGCCAGACCGCGACCCGCCTTGAGCGACGCGGCGTCGGGAGCGAGCCCGGCGATCTGCTCGGCATTCAGACCGAAGGCGATTCGAGACCTCCGAACGCCCAGCCACTTTTGAAACCAGTTCTCAGAGCCACGCCCTTACTGTGGCATGAGGCTCAGTCGGCCTGCCACGGCCCGGCCGGAGCGCTGGGCCGGGCAGGCACACGGCGCCGTCAGGCGGTCCCGGTCAGGACGAGGTCACGCTCCTCGCCGCGCGGGGTCGGCGCTTCCTCGATCTCGACGTGAGGAAGCCGCCGGTCGAGCCAGGACGGCAGGTACCAGTTGCGCCGGCCGAGCGTATGCATGAGCGCGGGGACGAGAACCGTGCGAACGATCAGCGCGTCGATCAGGATCGCCGTTGCCATCCCGAGCCCGATCATCTTGATCGTGCGATCGTTGCTGAGCGTGAAGGCCGCGAACACGACGACCATGATCGTCGCGAGCGCCGTGATCGTCCGTCCCGTGATTGCCTGCCCGTGGTTGGTCGCGCGTGCATTGTCACGGGTCTTCAGCCATTCCTCCTGGATGCGGCTCACGAGGAACACCTCGTAGTCCATCGAGAGGCCGAACAGCACCGCGAACATCAGGATCGGCACCAACGGCGCGATCGGCCCGGTGCGAGAGACACCGACGAGGGAGTCCAGCCAGCCTTTCTGGAAGACCGCCGTGATGACGCCGAAGGCGGCGCCGGCCGCCAGCAGGTTCATGACAGCTGCGGTGGCGGGGATCAGGAGGCTGCGGAACACGATCATCAACAGCAGGAACGAGAGTGCGACCACCATGCCGACGAAGATGGGCAGCTTGGAGGAGAGCTGGGCTGCCTCGTCATCGGCGAGCGCTGTCTGGCCGCCGACATAGACCGTTGTCGACCGGGCGTGCAGGGCGTTCGGGATGACGTGATGGCGCAGCGTGGTGATGAGGTTGGATGTCGATGCGTCTTGCGGGCTGCCCGTCGGGAAGACCTGCGCGACGGCCACTCCCGGGTGGCCGGCACCGGCGCGGAGGAACTGCGGCGCGGTCGTGGCGACAACCCCGGGCGTGCGGCTCGCGGAGCTGACGACGTCCGCGAACGCCGCTCGCTGAGCGGCCGTGCGGATGGGCGCGACGAGCTCGAGCGGGCCGCTGAAGCCCGGCCCGAAGCCTGAGACCAGGAGCTCATACGCGCGGTGCGTCGTGGTCGTCGTGGTGGTCGGGTCCGTGCCGTAGTCGGCCGATCCCAGTCGTAGCGAGAACGCGGGGACGGCCAGCGCGACCATCACGGCGAGCGCGGCCAGGCCGAAGCCGAGGCGATTCGTCTGAACCCATCCCGCCCAGCGCGCCCAGCGCGCCGAGGCTTCCGCCGGGTGCAGGTCGCCGGCCGCGAGCGTCGCGCGCTGCTTGCGAGTCAGCGTGCGATGCCCGAGGAACCCGATCAGTGCCGGTAGCAGCGTCAGCGCGGCGGCCATCGGGAACAAGACGGCGATCGACGCCGCGACGGCGGCGCCCGAGAGCACGCTGACGCCGACCGTGAACATGCCGCAGAGGGCGATGCACACCGTCAGGCCCGCGAAGAGCACAGCACGGCCCGCGGTTGCACCGGCGGTGGCGACCGCCTCTTCGACGGAGAGGCCGCGGCGGAGACCGGCGCGGGCGCGGGTCAGGATGAACAGCGAGTAGTCGATTCCGACGCCAAGGCCGATCAGGAGGCACAACTGGGACGTGAAGCCCGCCATCGTGAATGTGTTTGACAGCGCATCCACGACCGAGAGGGCGGCGAACAACGCGAGCCCGGTCGAGAGCAGGGGCAGCAACGCCGACAGCAACGATCCGAAGACGAAGAGCAGCACGATCAGCGCCCCGACGATCCCGATCATGGTCCCGCTCGAGGACGATGGGTTGGTCGAGGCGGCGACGTCGCCGAGGACCTCGACCTGGAGGCCGTGGCCGTTGGCAGCACGCGCGGTCTTGACGAACGCCGTGGCAGCCGCCGCGCTGACGTTGTTGGCGTCCTGCCTGAAATTGACCGTCGCGAACGCGACATGACCGTCTCGACTCACCTCCCTCGCGCCGGCGGCGCTGTAGGGAGAGGTGACCCCCGTCACCCCGGGCAGACGCGCGACCTTGGCAAGCGTCGTCTCAACGGCCTTGCGTGCCGTGGCTTGGCTGATGGTTGCGTGCTTCGTCGCGAAGACGATGCGCTCGGTGTCGCCCGAGACGCTCGGTGCCGCTTGCTGCAACAGGCTCTGGGCTGTGGCGCTCTCGGTGCCTGACAGCTTGCTTCCACTCGAGTAGTTGCTGCCAGTGGCCGAGCCGATCAGGAGGGTGACAGCGAGCATGCCGACCCACCCGGCCAGGACGAGGCGGCGATGGACGAATGCCCAGTGCGCGAGGCGGCGCATGTGAACGTCTCCTTTGCTGGCCCGCGGGGATCGCTGGCCTTGCCATTGACGCTAGAGCTGCGCACGCCCGCTTTCGTCGGCCGCAGGAATGCACTTCTGACCGGGATCTCTCACTCCCGAGCGGGTGGCGTGATGGGCGTCTCGTCGGCCGCCCGGCGTACGGTCACGGCGCACATGCCGGGCGCGCGCTACTCCTGGAGAACGACAGCCGAACCTCCGCGCGGCCGATGTGAAGGGACACGTCCTTCGGTACCGTGAGGCACATGCGCGTACCTCGCCCGCGGCCGTGGGACATCCTGTTCGCGCTCGCCGCGGCCGCTGCGCTGTCCGTCGAGGGAATCCATCGCGGGACAGGATCCGCCGGCATCGCGATCGGGTTGTCCCTCCTCGCCTGCCTGCCCCTGGCCTGGTGCAGCCGGGCGCCCCTGACAGCGCTGCTCGGCGTCGCAGGCGGCCTGGTGGTCTGCGTGGCGGTGTTCGAGCCGTACGAGACCGCCATCTTCGTTCTCGCGCTGCCCCTCTACAAGGTGGCGAGCCTCGGGGATCGGCGTCGCTCGCTGGTTGTCGGTGCAGCCACCGCGGTGCTCGTCGTGACGGTGATCATGATCGTGGCCTCCGACAACGTCGCGCGCAACACGGGGATCCGGCTCGGGGTCGTGCTCGGGGCGCTGGCCATCGGTGACACCGTGCGGTCGCGCCGCGACCTTCGCGAGGCGCGGCGCGAGCGGGACGAGCGGATCGCCCAGGAGCGCGAGCAGGAGAGCCTGCGCCGCATCGCCGACGAGCGCCTGCGAATCGCTCGCGACCTCCACGACACGGTCGCCCACGCCCTGGTGGCCATCAACGTCCGTGCGGGCGTGGCCGCGCACCTGCACGCGAGCGAAGGCTCCGACGAAGTGCTCAGAGACATCATGGCCGTATCCGCCGAAGCGCTGAACGACTTGCGCACGACCCTCAGCCTGCTGCGCGACGCTGACGACCCGGCTCCGGCGGCGGCTGCGCTCGACCTCGCGTCGCTGACGCAGCTCCTCGACCGCGCGAACGCCGCCGGCCTCGACGCCCATGCAGACGTCCAGCTGAACGGCCACGCGATCCCGATCGCGGTCGAGCAGGCGGGCTTCCGGATCATTCAGGAGGCGCTCACGAACGTCATGCGCCACGCCGCCGCGTCCCATGCCCTCGTGACGCTTCGCGTCGAAGCGGACGCGCTCAACATCGACGTCACCGACGACGGGATGACCACCGACGCCGCCGCGCCCTCCAGCAGCGGCCACGGGCTCCGAGGCATGAGCGAGCGCGCCGCGGCACTGGGCGGCGACGTGTCGGCCGGCCCCGGCGAGCGCGGCGGCTGGCACGTGCACGCCCGTCTGCCCCTCGCGTCCGGAAGGCATGCTTGAGCGACCCGATCCGCGTTCTCGTCGCCGAGGATCAGGCGATCGTCCGCGCCGGCTTTCGCGCGCTACTCGACGCCGAGGCCGACCTCGAAGTCGCGGGAGAAGCCGCCGACGGACGCGAGGCCGTGACGCTCGCACGCACGCTTCGGCCGGACCTCGTGCTGATGGACATCCGCATGCCTGAACTCGATGGTCTCGAGGCCACGCGCCAGATCACCGCCGACCGCACGCTCAACGACACGCGCGTCCTCGTCTTGACGACCTTCGAGCTCGACGAGTATGTCTTCGGGGCACTGCGAGCCGGGGCGAGCGGCTTCCTGCTCAAGGGCGGCGAACCGGGTGAGTTGCTCACGGCGATCCGTCTCGTCGCCGCCGGCGAGTCCCTGCTCGCACCGAGCGTCACCAGGCGCCTGATCGAGGCGTACATCTCGCAGCCCGAACAGACGACGACAGCCGCCCCGGACGGACTCGACGAACTCAGTCCGCGCGAGCTCGAAGTCCTGGGCTTCGTGGCCCGCGGCAGCACCAACCGCGAAATCGCGGAAGCGCTCTATCTGAGCCCCTTGACCGTCAAGACACACGTCTCGCGCATCCTCATGAAGCTCCGCGCCCGAGACCGCGTGCAGCTCGTGGTGATCGCTTACCAGGCCGGCCTCGTCGCGCCCTGAGGCGCGGCTAGCGATACCTCAGAGCGTCGCGGCTGCCTGAACCTGCCGCAATCGGCGACTGAGGGTCGCCATGATCGCGATTGCGATCTTCGGCTCGGATTCGAGCAATTTGAGAAACCTCGATCGCGCGATCATCATCACGTGCAGCTCGCCGAGGGTCACGACCGTTGCGGATCGCGATTCGCCGTCGATGAGCGCCATCTCGCCGAAGAAATCCCCGGAATTGAGCTCGATTGCCTGGCTGGGCGTTTCGACTCGAACCTGGCCGTCGAGAATGACATAGAACGCATTGCCCGGCTCGCCCACGCGCACCAGCGCGCCGCCAGGCGCAAAACGCTTGGTGGAGGCGATCTTCGCAATCTTCCCGAGGTGACGACGAGACAAGCCGGCGAAGAGAGGGACATCCGCGAGCATGCCGACCGAGTCGCGCCCGAGACTACGCGGAGGCGCGGAGGGCGTGTCAGGCGCATCCACCCCGCCGGCGTACACGACGCCGAATCCCGCGCGCGTCCCTGGTTCCGACATGTGTCCTTCCTCGGGCGACGAGCGAGTCTAACCGCCGGAATCAGGAGGGAGCAAGTGCCGCGGCCGTCAGTGCTCGGAGCTATCGCTGGCGGCAGGCGGGCTGCGGATACGCCGGGCGGGATCCACACCGCTCCCGCCCGGCAGCCATCCGATCCGATCCATGCTCAACGCTGCTGTGTGAACGCGTGCGCCAGGACTCCCTCGCGTCCGCTGCAGAGCGCGGAGTCGCTCGT
Organism: Actinomycetota bacterium; assembly: GCA_030774435.1. Taxonomy (GTDB): domain Bacteria; phylum Actinomycetota; class Thermoleophilia; order Gaiellales; family JALYLC01; genus JALYLC01. The sequence continues at coordinate 34 of JALYLC010000244.1, read as the reverse complement.
GCGCGTGAATCTCAGTGTCTTGCCGGACTTCTTC
>JALYLC010000243.1 GCA_030774435.1 Actinomycetota bacterium | reverse complement strand
CGCGCTACACACCGACTCGGCCGCGGTCGTGGTCAACGACATCGGAGGCGTGAGCACGGGCGGCGACGCGACGTCCGCTCCACTGCCGGCGCCCTCCTCGGTCGCCGCCGGCGCGGTCGGCGTTGCGCTCGGCCAGCTCGGCGCGCCCTACGTTGCGGGCGGCGCCGACCCGAGCGGATTCGACTGCTCGGGCCTCGTTTCCTGGGCCTACGCACAGGCAGGCCACGCGGGGCTGCCGCACTACACAGGCGATCTCTGGAACTCCGGCACCCGCATCAACTCGACGAGCGAGCTCGCGCCCGGCGACCTCGTGTTCTTCAACGGCCTCAACCACGTCGGCATGTACATCGGGGGCGGCCGCTTCGTCGAGGCGCCCCACACGGGCGACGTCGTGAAGATCACGAGCCTCGCGAGCCGCAGCGACTACATCGGCGCCGTCCGCATCAGCGGCTAGGCGGGTGCATAAATCGGGGTCAGACCCCGATGTATGCATCGCTGCGGTTACGGGTCGCGTAGCGGGGAATGACCTCGGCGGTCATTCGGTTAGACCTTCCAGGCCGCCCGCGGGCGGATGAAATCGGGGATGATCGGCGGGTCGCCTGCTGACGCCGGTTTCGCTTGGTGCCTGTGAGCCTGTGGTTAGTTTGGCGTGGGAGCTTCGCCGGCACCCCGGACTGTTGCCATCGAGCACGGCCATCAGACTCGTCAGATTCGAGCTCCCCGGGCGGTGTGATCGTGTCGTCGAGCTGAGAGGGGTGGGTGATGGAGACGGTGGTTGCGCGTCCGGCGGCGCTGGATGTGCACAAGGAGCAGGTGACCGCGTGTGTGCGTGTGCCCGCGGGGCGTGGTCGGCGCGAGCAGCATGTGGCGGAGTTCAGGACGACGGTGCAGGGCCTGCTTGCGCTGCGTGACTGGTTGGGCGCGCATGCGGTGACGCAGGTCGCGATGGAAGCCTCGGGCGTGTACTGGAAGCCGCCCTGGGCGATCCTCGAGGACGAGTTCGAGTGTCTGCTTGTCAACGCCCGCCACGTCAAGCAAGTGCCGGGTCGCAAGACCGATGTGGCCGACGCGGCCTGGCTGTGCCAGTTGCTGGAGGCCGGGCTGTTGCGTGCGAGCTTCGTGCCGCCCAAGCCGATCCGTACGCTGCGTAACCTGACGCGCTACCGCAAGGCGCAGATCGGCGAGCGCCAGCGCGAGGCAAACCGTCTGCACAAGATCCTCGAGGACACCGGCATCAAGCTCGACTGCGTGGCCAGCGACATCCTCGGCAAGTCGGGCCGCGCGATGCTCAACGCGCTCGTTGCGGGCACCACCGACGCGAGCGTGCTGGCTGAGCTCGCGCAGGGCAAGCTGCGCACGAAACTGCCGGCGTTGCGGGAGGCGCTCGAGGGCCGCTTCGACACCGAGCATGGCATCGTCGTGGGCGCGATCCTGGCTCACATCGATTTCCTCGATGAGCAGATAAGCCTGCTCTCGGGCGCGATCGACGAGCAGATCCGCCCTTTCGCAGCGGCCGTTGAGTTGCTCTGCACGATCCCCGGCGTGCAGAGGCGCACGGCCGAGGTGATCGTCGCGGAGATCGGCGCCGACATGAGCGTCTTTCCCAGCGCCGGGCACCTCGCCAGCTGGGCCGGACTCTGCCCGGGCAACGACGAATCAGCAGGCAAACGCCGCTCCGGCCGCACCCGCAAAGGATCGAGATGGCTCGCGATCGCGCTCACCGAAGCCGCCCAGGCCAACACTCGCAGCCGTGACAGCTACCTCTCCGCGCAGTACCGACGGCTCAAAACCCGCCGCGGACACAAGAGAGCGATCGGCGCCGTCAAGCACTCGATCATCATCGCCGCCTGGCACATGCTCACCACCGGCGAGATCTACCGCGACGCCGGCAGCGACTACTTCACCCGCCTCGACCCCGACAAACAAACCCGACGCCTGATCGCCCAACTCGAACACCTCGGACACATCGTCACCCTCCAGGAGGCCCCGGCCTGACCCCAACGTGATTTCCCATCAGTACGTCTTAGCTTCGTTCTCAGGCGTAGCCGCCGCGCCACTCCCGGCGACGTCGCCACACGGCGGGCCAGGTCGACGACGGCCGGCGGCTGACCGCCGCGCCCAGGGCACGCA
>JALYLC010000242.1 GCA_030774435.1 Actinomycetota bacterium | reverse complement strand
CCTTGGTCTAGCGCAACCCCGGCTCCGATCACGGGAATCGAGAGCCCTACGAACAGGGCGATGAGCAGGGCCGATGTCAGCGCGAGGCGGTTTTCGGGTGCGGCTGCTTCGAGGACGAGCCCCGTAGTCCCCTTGAAGACAGCCCCTGCGCCCGCGCCGATCAAGGTACCGCCGATCAGAAACAGCGCGAGGCTCGGTGTCGAGAGACGCACGGCGGTCACGAGGAGCGCGAGACCTACCAGCATGGAGATCGTGCCGAGTGCGAGCACGCGCGACGCGTGCAGTCCGGCCGTTGCCAACTGGGAGATCACGCCGGCGGCAAACACCAGGAACAGCGTTACGCCGGCCAGTGCGTGCGAGGGATGGTGGAGCGTGGTGGCAAGGAAGAGCCCGGACAAGCCGGCGAACAATCCGTTCGCGGAGAAGGCTGCGAGGGTCGCCGCTGCCGCGGGAATTGGAATCCTGGCCGAGGGTGGCGAACCAGTCGCCTGACGCTTCGCCGTCGCCTGATGGCCTGGCGCGCCCGTTTCGGGCGCGGCCGCCAAACCGACCAGAGCGATCGCCCCAAGTGCGACGAAGAGGAGGTAGGGCAAGGTCAACGGCTGCCTCGCCCACTGCGCCAGGCAGCCGGCAACCAGCGGTCCAATTCCGAGTGCGCCGACGTTCACTGACGTGCCGATGGTGCGGGCGCGGGCCACTGACGCATTCGGATCCTTGCGGACACTCAGCTCGATGAGGTAGGGGATGGCGGTTCCCGCGGCCAGCCCGACCGCCACTCCCGTGAGCAGGCGCCCGGCGAGCAGGCCCGGCAGATCCTTCCAGGCCGCGAGCAAAGCCGCCGCCACCATCATCGTCACCACCGCAGCGAGCATCACGCCCCGGCGCCCGACGCGCGTGGCGATCGAGCCCACCGACAGCAACGCGCCGATCGTCCCGCCCGCGAAGATCGCGTAGACAACGGTGATCATGAAGGCCGAGAGGTGATCTCGCGCCCGGTAGAGGCCGTACAGCGGACTCGGCATCGTCGCGAACGCCATGACGATCAGAAAGGCGAACGCCACGATCCAGAAGCCGGAGAGGTGTCGGCGCGCCTCAGCCGCGGACACCGCGTACGCGCTATCGCCGGCCATCGAGTCTCACTCGCTGGGGGACCACGCAGCGGTCACCAGACCTTCATGCCGCCGTCGACCACGAGGTCGATGCCCGTCACATAGGAGCTCTCGTCGGAGGCGAGGAAGAGCGCGACGTTCGCGACGTCCTCCGGCTGGCCGAATCGACCCAAGAGCGTCCTGCCAAGCATCGCGCCGGCCCACTCCTCGTCCTGCAGCTCCCCTCGAGTCGCATTGCTCTCGATCAGGCCCGGCGAGATCGAGTTGACGCGGATCCCGTGCTCGCTCCCCTCCAGTGCGAGCTGGCGTGTCATCCCGATGATCCCCGCCTTGTTCGTCGTGTGGGCCAGCGATGGGAGGATCTTGTAACTGAGGGATCCGTTCAGAGAGGCCATGTTCACGACCACGCCGCTGCTCGCCTTCAGGTGGGGCCACGCCGCACGGGTGAGGTAGAACACCAGGTCGACCTCGTCCCGGCGCGCAGCATCCCACTCCTCGTCGGTGACGTTTTCGATCCAGTTGAAGTGGGACCTCGCGGCGAGGTTGAAGAGCACGTCGATCCGCCCGAACTCCCTCACCGCCAGCTCGACGAGCTTCGCGCAGTCGGCGGGATCGCTCAGACGGCACGGCTGAAGCGACACCATCTCGCCGCCCGCGGCGCGAACCATCTCGGCGGTCCCTTCCGCGGGCTCGACCGTCACGTCGCAGCCGACGACCGACGCGCCCTCACGGGCGAACGTCAGCGCAGTCGCGCGTCCCATGCTTCCACCGGTGCCGGTGATGACGCAGACCTTTCCTGCCAACCTGCCCGACACTTCAGCGTGCTCCCGCGGCTGCCGCGGCGAGCTTCTCGGCCTCGGCCACGCCCACGCCGTCCGTGAGCTTCGGAACCTCGTTGAAGTACCAGTAGATGACACCGAGGGCCGGATCCCTGAGCGGGGTCGCCCAGTCGCGGAAGAGCTCGGTGACGACCGCGAGCGCCGTTGTCGGCACTGCTCCGGCGTGCGCCAGCCTTTCGATGCCGGTGCGGTGCGCGATCTGCGAACGCCCGCCGACGGCGTCGGTGACGTACAACACCTCATACCCGTCCTTGAGCGCCTGGACGGTCGCGAACGTGAGGCAGATCTCCGTGTGGAGTCCGCAGATGATCAACCGCTTGCGCCCGGTAGCCTCGACCGCCGCGCGGAAGGCCTGATCCTCGAAGGCGTTCATCGACGACCGGTCAATCGGCTCGATGCCATCCAGCTCGGACAGAATCGAAGGCAGCGTCGGCCCGTTGAATCCGAATCCGACACCGACTGTCGAGAGCACGATCGGAACGTCGAACGCCTTCGCTGTCTTGGCCAACAGCCGGACATGCAGCTCGACCAGGTCGGCGCTCGTCTCCGAGCGAATGACCTCGAACATCTCGTTCTGGAAATCGATCAGGACCAGGGCGCACTCGTCAGCGGTCCAGACACCCAGCTCGCTCTTCACCTTCTGTCTCCTTTGTATGGGCGGGGTTGGGCGCTCGGTTCCCGCAGAGGTCGCATCGACGCGGAAGCGCAGAACCGCGCCCCGGACCGGAACTTCGTTCCGTGCAGGCCGATGACGTCCCCGAGCACCCACAGCAGCGGCGTCTTCGCGTGGCGGTCGTCAACCTCGACGTCGGCGGCGTTGACGACAAGCTTCATCTGAGACCTGCCTCGCCAGGAACCTGCGGAGCCTGTTGCATGCCCGCAGGTTCCTCCCAACCGAGGTGAGGTGTCCTCACCGGATGCTGGTGATTTTCGGTCCACGCATTCACGCGCTCAGCCAGGAACGCGCCACCAGCCGCACGGTCTCGCGTCGGACGCGATGGCTTGCGTCGAGCGGGAGACGACGTGAACAGCGCCCCGGATCTTCACTCTGCGTTGCCGTCGCGCCGTTCGACACGATCGAGGGCGGCGAGATCCGCGTCATCGAGCTCGAGTTCGATCGCAGCCATGTTCTCCTCGAGGTGGGCGACCGAGCTCGTGCCCGGAATCAGCAGCATCCGGTCGTAGCGAGCGAGCAACCACGCCAGAGCGATTTGGGACGTCGTCGCCCCGTGCTTGTCGGCGACCTGGACGATCGTCGCGTCGCGCGCCAATCGCGTCGGCCCGCCTGCGAACGCCGAACCGAGGGGGAAGAAAGGCGCGAACGCGATCTCGTGCTCCCGGGCAAAGTCGATCATCGCGTCGTCCTGGCGGTCGATGATGCTGTAAGCGTTTTGGATCTCGCCCACGTCAACGAACTCGAGCGCACGTTGCACCGTCGCCTGATCGACGTTGGAGAGCCCGATCAGATCGAGCTTGCCTTCCTGGCGCATGTCGTCGAGCGCAGATAACTGCGCCTCGAGTGATATCGCAGTGTCGTCTCTGGTCTTGACCAGGCGCAGGTTCACGAGGTCCAGACGCTCGACTCGAAGTGATCGCAAGTTCGCCTCCACCCCGGCGCGTAATTCGTCGGGCTGCTGCGCGGGGAGTACGCGTCCCGCGTCGTCGCGTCGCGCTCCCACCTTGGTTACGAGCTTGAGATTCTCCGGATACGGATGCAGCGCCTGGCGGATCAGGTCGTTGACCACGTCCGGTCCGTAGTACTGCGAAGTGTCGATGTGGTCAACGCCGAGCTCGATCGCCCGGCGCAATACGGCCCGAGCCGCACTTGGGTCGCGTGGTGGCCCGAACACGCCCGGACCGGCGAGCTGCATCGCGCCATAACCCATGCGGTTGATCGGCTTGTCTCCGAGGAATGTCGTCGTAGTCATCTCGGCTGTTGAGTCCTGTCCGCCAAATC
>JALYLC010000241.1 GCA_030774435.1 Actinomycetota bacterium | reverse complement strand
ACCGCCGAGGCAGCCTTGGAGCGAGCCGCCGCACACGCATCCCGTGCCGGTGTGCGGCGCGACGAGCTCGAGAGCCTGGCCTGGATCCCGCTGGTCATGTGGGCCGGGCCGACGCCCGTGAAGCAGGGCCTCCAGCGCTGTCTCGAGCTACTCGAGCGCAGCGGGGGAGACAAGAAGGCGAGTTCGAGCGCACTCATGGCGCAGGCCGCGTTCGAGTCTCTGGGCGGTCATGGCGAGGTGGCTCGGGACCTGATCGCCCAGGCGCGCGCGCTGCTCGAGGAAGTGCCGCTGACCGTGTGGCTGGCCGGACCGCTGACGCAGTTCGCGGGCTGGGTCGAGCTCATGTCGGGCGAACCGGTGCGCGCCGAGCAGGAGCTCCGCTGGGGCTACGACAAGCTGCTCGAGATCGGAGAGGCGTCCTGGCTCTCGACCGTGGCCGCCATCCTGGCAGAGTCGGTACACGCCCAGGGCCGGGATGCCGAGGCGGAGGAGTTGACCCTGGAGAGCGAAGCGTCAGCGGGCGCCGAGGATGCCTACTCCCAGGCGCTGCTGCGCAGCGTGCGCGCCAAGGTCGTGGCCCGCCGCGGTTTGACCGACACAGCCCTGCAACTCGCGCGCGACTCGGTCGCCTTCGCGGACACGACCGACTTCCTGCACCTCCGCTGGTACGCACGCATGAGCAACGCAAACGTGCTGCGGGTGGCGGGCGATGCCCCGGGGGCAAGCCGACTGGCCCAAGATGCCTTGAGCCTTGCCACGCAGAAGGGCAGTGTCGTCGGCGTGAAGGCCGCTCGTGCGCTGCTCGCGGGCCTGGAAGCGGAGGCGCATGGTGCCGGCCGTCTCGGCGCGAGGCCCGGCGTCGACTAGTCGCTCACCGCCTGGTTGAGCGGTCCCTGTCGGCGGCCGACCCTCTTTTGCAATCGCACGAATGTGCTCCCCGATCCTGGCATCGCGCGGAACTCCGAACCAGCGTTCTCTCACCGATCGTCATCGCGCCGTGCGCTCGTCCGGGCCTCTTCTCTTGATCTCTGCGCCGATCTCGTTGGAGAGTGATTCGGACCGTGGCCGGTGCGCAATCGATCGGCACACGAGATTCGACGCGGTCGAGCGCTGCTTCGAGTGTGAGGAGTTCCTCGTTCGTGAACGCTGCCCAGCGATCGATTAGGCGGAGCTTCGCCATGTTCTGACTCTAGCCCGCCCGGCGTTACTGCCTAACGCGTTGAGCCGCGCGCTCTAGCCTGAGCCGACGCAGGGCACCGGCGAAGCTTGCCCGCGACTCCTCGTCACCCCAGACCAACGTGCGGCAGATCCCCAGCCGCCACGCGAGCCGCCAGCAGATCACCGCAGGCCAGCGCACGCCGCAACCGGGGTGAGTGGAGATCCCTGCGCAGTCACAAACGTATGTTCGCATTTTTGCTCGAGCCTTGGTCGTGCGCCGCTTGGTGCCCACGGTGGTCAACGTGGGCAAGGTGGTCAAGGTGGTCAATGGCCGGAACTTGGCCATCTTGCGCAGAGCGGCTGTATGCGGGCTGCATCCGCTCTGACTCTGGCAATCGCTCTGGCATCGGTCTGGCGAGCTAGGCCGAAACCGCCTGGTTGAGCGGGATGCGCGCTGATCTCCCCCACTCGTTCACGATCGGATCAGACCCATCGCGCAGGCAGCCAGACAGAGCCGGCCGTGTTCCCAACGCCCCGGAAGCGTGATGGCGCGTTTTCCGGAGACGGCCGTACGGTGGGTCGGGTGAATGAGAATCCACTCCAGCGGATGTGGGCGCGCGAATCGGCGTGCCTCGTCCTCAGCCTTCTCGCATTCCTCTCCCGAGGCGTTCTCATCTTCGGCGCGATCCACGAGAGCTACAGCCATGAGCCGCGCGGCTGGCTCGCGAACGGATTGACCGTCCTCGGCGTCGGCCTCTTCGCGCTCGGGTTGACGACGTGGGTGCGGACCGCCCGCCTCGTCGCGCACCAGCTACGCGCCCGGCGCAGCGCCGCCGAGGCCGCTCGCGTCAGTTGATCCGCGCTTCGCGATCGCCCCACTCGCGGTCGCGCAGGAGGTACTTCTGAACCTTGCCCGTCGAGGTCTTCGGCAGCGGGCCGAACTCGACCGCGTCGGGGGCCTTGAAGCGCGCGATGCGCTCGCGGCAGTGCGCGATCAGCTCCTCCGGCGTGACCTCGGCGCCCTCGCGCAACGTGACGAAGGCCTTGGGGCGCTCCCCCCAGCGCTCGTGCGGGATCGCGATCACGGCGCACTCGAGCACGGCAGGGTGCGAGGCCAGCGTCTGCTCGACCTCGATCGTCGAGATGTTCTCGCCGCCGGAGATGATCACGTCCTTGGCGCGGTCGCGCAGCTCGATCGTCCCGTCGGGATGCCACACCGCGAGGTCGCCGGAGTGGAACCAGCCGCCGCGGAAGGCGTGCGCGGTGGCCTCCGGGTCGTCGTGGTAGCCGAGCATCACGTTGTTGCCGCGCATCACGACCTCGCCCATCGTGGCGCCGTCGAGCGGGACATCGGCATCGTCGGCGTCGACCACCCGCACCAGGTCGGCGGTCGGGTAAGCCTGCCCCTGCCGGGCGAGCACGCGCGCACGTCCCGCCGCATCCAGCTCGGCGAAGCCGTCGGGCTCGGGGCTCACCGTGATCGGACCGTACGTCTCGGTCAGGCCGTAGACGTGAACGACGCGGAAATTGAGCTCCTCGAGGCGGGCGAAAAGGGTCGGCGAGGGCGGCGCCGCCGCCGCGAGCACCGTCACGGGACGCTCGAGGCGGCGCGCCGAGGGATGCCCGGCGACCCCGATGTGCACCGTCGGGGCGCCGTTGTAGTGCGTCACACCCTCGCGCTCGATCAGCTCCCACACCCTGCCCGAGTCGACCGCGCGCTCGGTCACGTGCCGCGCCGCGACCGCCGTCACCGCCCAGGGGAAGCACCAGCCGTTGCAGTGGAACATCGGCAGCGTCCAGAGGTAGGCGCTCTCGGGCGTGAGCCCGGCCACGATGACCTCCGCCAGAGCGTTCAGATATGCACCGCGGTGCGTGTAGATCACGCCCTTGGGCGCGCCGGTCGTGCCCGAGGTGTAGTTGATCGAGATCGGCTCCTCCTCGTGCTCGAGCCAGCTCGCCGGCCGCTCCGGCGCACCCGACGCGATCAGCTGCTCGTACGGATCACCGGCGTCCCCGCTGTCGTCGATGCGCACGACGTCCAGCGCGCCCAGGTCGAGCGGACCGACGAGCGCCGCGAGCGCGTGGTCGACGAGCAGGGCGCGAGCGCCCGAGTGGCGCAGGATGACGCCGATCTCCGCCGAGGCCAGGCGCGTGTTGATTGCGACCAGGACGCCGCCCGCCAGCGGCACGGCGTAATGGGCCTCGAGGATGGCAGGGCTGTTCGGCGCGAGCACCGCGACGCGGTCGCCGTGCTTCAGCCCTCGCGCCCGCAGCGCGTTCGCGAGCCGGTGGCTGCGCTCCTCCAGCTCGGCGTAGGTGATCCGGCGGCCGTCCTCATGCGCCACGGCCGTGCGGCCCGGGTGCAGGTAGGCGGCGCGCTGCAGGAACGCGACGGGCGTCAGCTCGCTGCGGTGGACTCCCCTCATCCGCGCACGTCCACGCAGAGGTAGCCGTCGCGCTTGTTGAGGCAGAGCAGGCCCTCGAGCCGCCCCTCCTCTCCGACCACGACCAGGCGGTTGTCGAAGCGGTCGCTGGTCAGCGGAAGCGCCGTGGCAACGTTCTCGTCCGGCCCGATCGTCGGGCACTCGCGCCGCACGTGCGAGAGCAGGGGCGCCTCGTCGGGCTCGGCGTCCGGCACGTCGTCGCGCAGGACGTGGCCCACGTAGAGGTCGTCGTCGTCGACGACGAGCAGGAGGCGGTTCTTCGGGTTCGCGAACAGGATCCGCGCATCGCCGATGCTGGCGTCGCGCGACACCGACTTCGGCCGCACGACCATGGCCTGGCGCACCCGCAAGTCGCCCGCATCTTCGATTCGAACGCTGCTGTGTCCCATGCCGAGATCGTACGCTCCGGCCGTGGAGCGATTCGACGTCATCGTCGTGGGCGCGGGCCCGGCGGGCTCGGTGACCGCACATCTGCTCGCCGGTCAGGGCGTGCGGACGCTGCTGGTCGACCGCGCGCGCTTCCCCCGCGACAAGCCCTGCGGGGGTGGCGTGACGCTGCGCGGAGCGCGCCTGCTGCCCTTTGCGATCGGGCCTGTGGTCGAGCGGCAGATCACGACGATCGGCTTCCGTCACCCCGACGTCGGCGCTTTCGCCCACGGCGGATTGGCGCCGGTGGTGCTGATGACGCAGCGCAAGCGGCTCGACGCGTTCATGGCCGAGCAGGCCGCGCTCGCCGGCGCGCACCTCCGCGACGGCATGCGCGTGCGCACCGTCGAGCTCGAGCAGGACGGGCGACCCGCAGTCACGTTCGACGACGGCTCGCGGGCCGGCTCCGAGGTGCTGATCGCGGCCGACGGGGCGAACGGCATCTGCGGGCGAGCGCTGCAGCTCGGAGAGGGCCGGGTCTTCGCCCCGGCGCTCGAGGCGAACGTCGCCTACGAGGACGTCGGTGCCGGTGTCGAACAGCACGTCGCGCTGCTCGAGATGGGCTATGTGCCGGGCGGGTATGCGTGGGTCTTCCCCAAGGGCGACCACGCCAACGTGGGGGTCGGCGGCTGGGACTCCGAGGGGCCGCACCTGCGGGATCACCTGCGCCGCGTGTGCGAGCGCCACGGGATCGCCTGGTCGTCACTCACGGAGATCCGCGGGCACCGTCTGCCGATGCGCGGCTCGGCCACGCAGGTGGCGAACGGCCGCGCCCTTGCCGTGGGCGATGCGGCCGGCCTCGTCGATCCACTCTCGGGCGACGGCATGTACGAGGCGTTCTCGAGCGCGCACGTGGCCTCGGCCTGTGCGCGCGACGTGCTGGAGGGCCGCGCCGCGGACCTCTCGGCCTACCCCGCCCGCCTCGACGCGGCACTCGGCCGCCACACCTCGCTGGCCTGGATCGCCAAGGCCGGGATCGAGCGCGCGCCCGGCATCGCCCTTCGCGTGGCGCGCTCGCGGGCGATCCGGCGCCGCTTCCTGCTGCGCACGGCCACGAGCCGCGACCCGCTCAGGCGGAGCGCTCCGCACCCGCTCTGGCGCCATGCGGAGCGCGCCGCACGGCTCGTGCTGGGCCCCGAGGCGAGCCGCTAGAACTCGCCGCGTCCGCCTACGCCATCGCCGATCACGCCGCGACGAGCAGGCGATAGCCGAAATCGGCTTCGTCGCGGGCGATCAGATCGGCGTTGCGCTCTAGCCAGGTGCCGTCCGCGACGTCCCGCTCGAGGCGTTCCAGCGCTTCGGCCAGGACACCTGGCTCGAGCGCCGCGCAGCTCGAGATGTTCGCGCGCACGCCCTCCTCGAGGTACGCGAGCGGGCGCCTCCACCACGCGCACAGGAAGCCGTCGCTGCAGTCATGCGCGATCCGGACGGCGACGATCTCCGCCCCGCCCAGCGCCTCGGCCACGGCCTCGACAGCCGGAAAGCGCCGCTCGTCCTGTATGGCGATCTGCGGCAGGTAGTCGCGCACGAGCCAGTACCTGGAGATGTACGCGGGGTCGAACGTGAGCATGACGATGCGCTCCCGCGCGACGCGCCGCAACTCGGCGATCCCGGCCCGCCAGTCCGACCAGTGGTGCATCGTCAGCACGGCCAGGGCGGCGTCGAACGACGCGTCCGGGAACGGCAGGGCCTCGGCCGCAGCCTGCACCGCGGGCGCCGCGCCCGGCGCGCGCTGGGCGAGCATCACGGCGGACGGCTCGACGGCCACGACCTCGAGCCCCCTCGGCTCGTAGGCGCCGGTGCCGGCGCCCACGTTGACGACCGAGCGGGCATCGCCGAGCGCCTCGGCGATCTGCCGCGCGATGCGCGGGTCGGGAGCGCGGGTGGTCGCGTAGGTGAGGCCGATGCGGTCGTACTCGCTCATGCCCGCAACTGGCGGTCGAGCCGCTCCACCGCCTCCGGCAGGTTCGTCCGCCCGAAGCCGATGCGGAAGTGCCCGCCGCCGTAGTCGTACACGCGCCCGGGCAACAGCAGCACGCCCTGCTCGCGCACCAGGCGCTCGTTGAAGGCATCGATGCCCTCGTCGCCCAGGTAGCGGGGGAAGCCGATCGAGCCGGCCGACGGCCGCACCCAGTCGATCCGCCCGGGGTGCGCGTCGAACAGGTCGTCGAGGATCGGCAGATTGGCGGCGATGATGCGGCGGCTGCGCTCGAGCAAGGCGTCGGCGGCGCGCAGCGCGATCAGGCCGAGCACTTCAGAGGGCGCGGGACTGCAGAGCGACGTGTAGTCGCGCACCTGTGCCATCGCTGCCAGCAGGTCGCGGTCGCGCGTCGCGAGCCAGCCGACGCGCAGACCGGCCAGCGCGTACGACTTCGAGAGCACCCCGACGCTGACCGCGCGCGGCGAGCGGTCGGCGGCGGCGGGAAGCCGCCTGGCCGCATCGTGCTCGAGGCCGCGGTAGACCTCGTCGCAGACGAGCGTCGCACCGTGGCGATCGACCAGCTCCACGAGCGCCTCGAACTCGGCCTCGCCCGCGTGCATGCCGGTCGGGTTGTGCGGGAGGTTGACGACGACGGCACGCGTCGCCGGCCGCATAGCCGCGGCGATGCGGTCGAGATCGAGCGCCCAGCCGTCCTCCGGACGCAGGTCGACGAGCTCGACCTCGGCGCCCTGCGAGCGCGCCAGGTCGTACAGCGACTGGTAGGCGGGCCAGAGCGCCACCACGTGATCGCCGGGCCGGACGAGCGCCGACATGAGGATGAAGAGCGCCTCGCTGGCGCCGACGACGGCGATCACGTCGTCGGCCTCGAGCGCGTCGTAGATGCCTGCGATCTCGCGTCGCAGGAGCGGCGAGCCGAGCGTCTCGGTGTAGCCGAGCACAAGGCCGTCCCAGAGCGCGCGGGTCTCGTCGTCGGCATATGCCAGCAGCTCCCCCAGCGAGAGCGGCTCGACGTCGGACGCGCACAGCAGGTAGGGCACGGCGAACTCGTGCACCGAGAAGTAGCGCTCGATCTCGAACGGCGGAAGGCGCGTCACGAGCGTTCGCGCAGCTCGCTGCGGCGGATCTTGCCGGAGATCGTCTTGGGCAGCGACTCGACGAACTCGATCTCGCGCGGGTACTTGTAGGGCGCCGTGACGGTCTTGACGTGCTCCTGCAGCTCCCGCGCCAGCGCGTCGGAGCCCTCGTGCCCGGGAGCCAGCACGACGAACGCCTTGACGATGCTCGTGCGGTCCGGGTCGGGCTTGCCCACGACCGCCGACTCCGCCACCGCCGGGTGCTCGACCAACGCGGACTCGACCTCGAAGGGCCCGATGCGGTACGAGGCCGAGATGATGACGTCATCCGAGCGGCTGACGAACCAGAGGTAGCCGTCCTCGTCCTTGACCGCGCGATCGCCCGTGAAGTACCAGCCGTCGTGGAAGACCTCGGCGTTGGCGTCCTCGTCGCGCCAGTACCCCTGCATCAGCCCGACCGGCCGCTCGGGCTCCGTGGCAAGCGCGATGTTGCCCTCCTCCCCGGGCGCGAGGCGCACACCGTCGTCCGAGACGACGTCGACGTCGTTGCCCGGCGTCGGCTTGCCCATCGAGCCCGGGCGCACCTCGAGGCAGGGGAAGTTGGCGACGAGGTTGACGGTCTCGGTCTGTCCATAGCCGTCATAGATCGTGGTGCCGGTAGCCTCGCGCCAGGCGCGGATCACCTCGGGGTTGAGCGGCTCGCCGGCCGAGACGGTGTGCCGCACGCGCGCGAGGTCGAACGCGCCGAGATCGAGCTGCACGAACGCGCGGAAGAGCGTAGGCGGTGCGCAGAACGTGGTCACGCCCGAGCGCTCGAGCACGCGCAGGCACAACTCCGGGTCGAGCTTGCCGCGCTGATCCCAGAGGAACACCGACGCGCCCATCCGCCACTGCCCGAACAGCTTTCCCCACGCCGCCTTGGCCCAGCCGGTGTCCGAGAACGTCCAGTGCAGGTCGGCCGGTGTGAGGTCCTGCCAGAAGCGGGCGGTGATCTCGTGCCCGGCTCCCATCGAGGCGTGCGTGTGCAGCACCATCTTGGGAGCTGCAACCGTCCCCGAGGTGAAGTAGAGAAGCAGCGGATCGTCGGCGCGTGTGACCCGCTGCGCCGGTGCTGCGTCGCTGGCGCGTGCGAGCAGGTCGTCGTAGCGCTCGGCCTCGGCCTCGACCGGCGTGCCGACCACGATCACGTGGCGCAGCGAGGGGCACTGATCGCGCACGGCCGCGAGCTTGGCGGCCGCCTCGTCGTCGACGACGGCGATCGTGGCCTGGGCGCGCTCGATGCGCTGGGCGATGTCGCGTGCCGTACAGAGCGTCGTCGCCGGCATGGGCACGACGCCGAAGCGGAACATCCCGAGCAGCAGCTCGTACCACTCCGGGATGCGCGGGAGCATCACGAACGCGCGCTCGCCGGGGGTGATGCCGAGCCCTTCGAGGGCGTTGGCGACGCGGCGCGAGGCCCGTGCGAGCTCGCCGAAGCTGATCTCGCGCCGGACCCCGCCGCGCGGGTCGAGCGCGACCAGCGCGAGCTTGCCGGGATGCTGAGCCGCCCAGTGCTCGACGACGTCGCGCGTGAACTCGTAGTCGTCGGGCACGTGCAGCCGGAACGTCCGGCACGTCTCCTCGTAGTCGGTCATGTTCATGGCGACCCGATGCTATCCGCCGGCCGGTAGGCCGCAAGCTCTCCGCCGTGCGCGCGCAGCCACGGGCGCGAATCGGCGGCCGGCCGGTGCGCCGCGAACAGCCGCCAGAAGGCCTGCGAGTGGTTGGCGACGCGCAGGTGACAGAGCTCGTGGCAGACGACGTCGTCCAGCACCCAGCCCGGCGCGAGCAGCAGGCGCCACGAGAACGAGAGGGTGCCGCGCTCCGAGCAGGATCCCCAGCGCGTGCGCTGGTCGCGCACGGCAAGCGCCGTGGGCATGACGCCCACCCCTGGTGCCTGGCGCTCGATCGACGCCTCGAGCTC
>JALYLC010000240.1 GCA_030774435.1 Actinomycetota bacterium | reverse complement strand
TAGACGAGCGCGCCGCGCGTGCTCTGGGCCGCGACGTTGAACTGGAACCCGCCAATGAGCGCGATCACGTGTGGCGCCGTGAACGTGTTGCCCCCGTCGGTCGACGAAGCATCCGCGATCACGAGGTGCGCATAGTCTTGCCATGCAACGTGCAGCGTCCCGTTGCTCGTGACGTACGGGTCGGCGCCGATGCCGCCCGTCTTGCCGGTGAACGGTCCGCTCACAGACACGGGCGCGGAGAACGTTTTGCCGCTGTCCTCCGAGTGCGAGAGAACGACGTTGTTACCGTTCTTCGTCGACGAAGAGTTGCCGGTTGCGTTGTCCCACGCGACGTAGATGCGGTTGGGGGTCGCCCTCGTGTCCACGGTAATCATCGGCTTGTCGTCGAACTGCCCTTCTCCCGTCTGCGGGGCGAAGTAGGTCACGTCCGAGTCCTTCCAGGTGAGCCCGCCGTCGGTCGACTTCGCGACGGCCATTTCGGTGCCGTTGATCGAGCCCCCGGTGGAGAAGAACACGACGATGTACGAGTAGTACGCGTTGCCGTCCGAGTCGAAGGCGACGCCCGGGTCGGAGCCGAAGTCGAACCCGTTGCGCGTGCGCGGAGGCGGCAGCGGGAGGTCAACCTGGGTGAACGTCGCTCCGCCGTCCAACGATGCCATTGCATCCATCGGGAGGCTCTGGATCTCGTTCGAGCCTACGAGCACGTTCCGCGCGTTCTTCGGGTTGATCGCGATCGACGTCTCGCTCTGCGAGCCGCACTCGTGGCTCGCGTCGACGTTGTTGCCCTCGGCAAACTGCGGCCCGGAGCCGGTGTTGCCGGAGCAGACGGGCGTCGTGCCGCTCGAAACGCTGAGGTATTTGTCGTACCAGGAGGCGCCGTCGTACTTCGACAGGTTGCCGGCCAGCGCCGGCGCGGTCGTCATCACGAACGCGGCCACGCCAACGGCCGCCGCAAAGACAAACCTCTTCATAGAATCCCCTCTCTCACCGCAGACCAATTGATCGAGGTTCCACTATCACAGAATGCGCCCGGCCATTCCAGCCGCCGCGGTACAACAAGGGCCGCGGCGGGGTGCCGGAGCGGCCGAACGGGGCGGTCTTGAAAACCGCTAACGGGGCAACTCGTTCGTGGGTTCAAATCCCACCCCCGCCGCCAAATCTGCCCGCAACCCCTGTTGAATACAGGGGTTTCGAGCAAGCCTCGACTGTCCGTGTTCGTCCGTGTTCGTCCGTTGTTTCACGTGCTTACTGGCGCATGAGTGGCGCACGGATTCGCAGGGGTTTGCACCCATTTCTAGTTCGCTCAGCTTGTATCATGTTCTTCAGTACGCTATAGCTGCTTGCGCCTAACCTAACATGATACAATCGAGGGTATGGCGACGACAGTTGAGCAGCCGTCTCTGCTGACCGTCCGGCAGGTCGCGCAGCGGCTTCAGGTGTCGCCGCTCAGCGTTCGCCGGCAGATCGCTTCAGGTCGGCTCCGTGGCGTCAAGCTGGGGGATGCTGGATCGGCGCCGCTCCGCATCGACCCGGCGGAGCTCGAGCGCTACCTCGCACGCCACGCGACCGGGAAGGCCGCGTGAGCGCTGTTTCAGACTTGCGGCCGGCACCGCCGGACCGCTTTGAGGTTGCGGCGTTCTGCTGTCAGACGTCGCAGCGCCCGCACTCGCGCGGGTCATACGCCAGCCCGCCGCCGGGTGACCTCCGCTCGGCGGCGGGCGGTCCTCTGAGAAAGGTTGAAAGATGACGAGCCGCCTAGCAATCCACGGCCGCCGCGTGCAGTTGAACCTGCCCGACGGGAGCGGCCTCGAGGAGCTCGAGAAGGCCAGGGCCGAGTTCGACCGGCTCGGCAAAGAGCGCCGCGAGACGGAGCAGCGCCTAGGGGGGCTGGTGACGTCGCGTGCGGAAGCCCGGACGGCCGACCTCTCGGCCGCCGCGCTGGCGGTCCGGTCCGGCAAGAAGGCGCCGACCGTGCGCCAGGTCGACGCCGTCGACGAGGAGATCGCGAA
>JALYLC010000239.1 GCA_030774435.1 Actinomycetota bacterium | reverse complement strand
TCGAGCCGATCCAGGGCGAGGGCGGCGTGTGGCCGCTCGAGCGCGCGTGGCTCGAGCTTGCGCGCGAGCTCTGCGACCGCCACGGCGCGCTGCTGCTCTACGACGAGGTGCAGACCGGCATCGGCCGCTGCGGCGCCTGGTTCTGCGCCGAGCTCGCCGGCGTCAGGCCCGACGCGACCGCCGTCGCCAAGGGGCTGGCTGGCGGCCTGCCGATCGGGGCGCTGCTCGCCTCGGAGACCCCCGACGGCGGATTCGAGCGAGGCGACCACGCCACGACGTTCGGCGGCTCGCCTCCGATCGCGGCTGCCGCGCTGGCAGTGCTCGACGCGATCGAGCGCGAGGGCCTGATCGAGAACGCCCGAGCGGTCGGAGACCGCATCAGCGAGCGGGCAGCGGGCCTGTCCGGCGTGGATCACGTGCGAGGAGCCGGGCTGCTGCTCGGGATCGAGCTCGTCGACGCCCCCGCGGCCGAGGTCGCGGAGGCCCTGCGGGCCCGCGGCATCCTGGTCAACGCGATCACGCCGACCGCCCTGCGACTGGTGCCGCCACTGTGCCTCTCGCAGGGCGAAGCCGACCGTTTCTGTGCCACGTTCGAGGACGTTCTGGCGGCTCGCCTCGGCCAGCGTGCCACCACGGTGGCATAGCCACGAAATGCGCTAGGATACCTGTCCTGGAGAGCTGCCCGAAACGGCCTCTCACCAGCAGTTTTCCACTACGGCGAAAGGTGCCGATGCCTACGCTCACCGACTACTCTGTCGGCGACCTGGTTGTCCTTGGACACGACGGGGTCGCGCGCATCGAGGACATCAGCTCGGTCGACATCGATGGCGAGGCGGCCACGATGCTGAAGCTGACAGTGCTCAGTGCGCGCATGACCGTGACCATCCCGCTGGAGCGCGCACTCGATCGTGGTTTGCGCGCCGTGGCGGATCCCGCAACCGCGCAGATCGCGCTCGAAAAGCTCGCAACGGAGCCCGGCATGGAGCTCGTCGCCGGCCTGACGTGGGACAAGCAGCTCAAGCGGCTCAAGGAGCGCTTCGGCTCTGGTGACCTCGACGGCATCGTCGACGTGCTCGCAACGCTCGTCGACGCCGACGCGCGGCGCCCGCTCAACCACTCGCAGCGAATGCTCCGCGACAAGGCCGAAGAGGCGTTCATCACCGAGATCGGCGCCGCGCTCGAGCTCTCGCCCGAGGATGCGCAGACCAAGGTCGGCGACATCCTCAGCTCGCGCGTCGACCGGGAGTGAAGTGAACAATCCGATCGGCGAGAATCTGTTCGCCGATCCCTCGTTCGATCTCGATCCCGCCGAGGCCCGGCGCCGTCAGGCGTCGGGTGAGCTCGACATCGTCGACATCCGCGAGCAGTACGAATGGGACGCGGGGCACGTGCCCGGGACGCGTCACATCGAGATCGAGCGGGTCGCCTCGAAGGCGCCGACGCTCGATCGCGCACGCCCCGTCGCCTTCCTGTGCCGCGGTGGCGTGCGCGCCGGCATGGTCTCCCAGGCTTTCCGGGCGATCGGCTTCGACGCCTACAACGTGGCGGGCGGATTCACCGCCTGGAACGAGCAGGGCCTGCCGACGGAGCCGGACGGCGCCGTCGTCGCGGATCACTGATCGAGATAGACCCGCCGGCCGCGCCGGGCCGCCAGGGCGGTCGCGCAGACGATCTCGTAGCCGATCGTCTCCGCGTGCCTGGCCAGCTCCTCGGCCGTGACGCGCTCGCGGCCCTGCGCTCCGAGCAGGACGACCTCGTCGCCCAGCTGTACGTGCGAGTCGACGGCGCACGTGAGCTGATCCATCGAGACCGTCGCCGCCACCGCCCGCCGGATGCCGCGGACGAGCACGTCGGCGCGACCCGAGGCGAGCCGCGGATAGCCGTCGGCATAGCCCACCGGCACGTACGCGACCCGCTGGAGGTCGCGAGCGATCAGCCGCCGCCCGTAGCCGGCGGATTGCCCCGGGGCGAGGTCGCGCAGCCCGGCCACGCGGCTCGTCCAGCGCAGGGCCGGCCGCAGCCCGTACTCGGCCGGATCGCGGTCGAACGGCGACACCCCGTAGAGCGCGATCCCGCAGCGCACGGCGTCGAACCGCGTCTCGGGCAGCGTCAGCGCGGCCGCGGAGTTGGCGAGGTGCCGCGGGCACGGCGGGCACTCTCGCGCCAACGCGGCGAAGACGGCCGTCTGCACGGCGGCGAAGGCCGGGTCGTCGTCGGCGGTGGCGAGATGGGACATCACCCCGACCAGCCGGAGCGGGCCGTTTGCCGCGGCCAGTTCACGACTCACGGCGAGTGCGTCGGCCGGGATCATTCCCCAGCGGCCCATGCCCGTGTCGGCCTTGACGTGGACGCCGCAGGACACGCCGGCCGCGCGCAGCCTGGCGTAGTCCTCGAGCGAGGAGACGACGATCTCGAAGCCTCCGGCCTGCTCTTCCTCGCCGGGCTCGAGCGGCGAGAGCACGACGATCGGGGCTCTCGCACCGAGCGCCTCGCGTAGCGCCCGCGCCTCACCCAGCGTCGCACAGCAGACTCGCTCGGCCCCGGCGGAGAGCGCCGTGCCTGCGCATTCGACGCCCCCGTGGCCGTAGCCGTCGGCCTTGACGACCGCCCATAGCCGGCTCCCGCCGGCGGCCTCGATCAGCCGTCGTGCATTCTCGTGCACGGCGCCCAGGTCCACCTCCAGCGTCGAGCGCGTCACGCCAGCAGGCGCCCGAGCGGCAGCAGCAGGTCGGTGGCGACGATCGCACCCGCCTCGGCGACGGCCATGCGCGCTGCCGATCCATGTGCGACTGCGGCCAGCGCGAGCGCCTGAGAGGGCGCCAGCCCGCGTGCAGAGAGCGCCCCGACCGCGCCCGCGAGCACGTCGCCCGCGCCCGCCGTCGCCAGCTGCGGGACGGGCGTCTCGACGACGCGCAGCGGTTCATCGGGCGCGGCGACGAGCGTGTCCGGCCCCTTGAGCAGCACTGCCGCCTGCGATCGTTCGGCCGCCTCGGAGACACTCCCGAGCCGCGCGGCGGCGACTGCAGCGCTGTGGCGTCCGAGCAGGCGCCCGAGCTCGCCCGCGTGCGGGGTCAGCGCGCTCGGCCC
>JALYLC010000238.1 GCA_030774435.1 Actinomycetota bacterium | reverse complement strand
AAGCTCCGAGTTCCCACGCGCTCAGCTGCTGTGAGCCTCGCCGGCGCTGCGGAGCGATGGCCTCCCATGGCGGCCGAACTCCCGATCGGCACAAGCTAGCTGGACAACGGCGCGGGCTTGCGGAGTGGGTTGTGGACGTTGCGATGGTCGTGCGCAACGGAACCTCAGCGCCTCTCCCGCTTCTCTGTACGTGTCTGGTCGGTGTCGGCGGGCGTTTTGTGCGATCTCTTTGCGCGCAGCCAGGCGATCGCCTCCCAGAGCGCCACGAGCCCGGCCACGCTGGCAGCGAATAGTGCGATGTCGAGCAGGGTCTTCATCGCACTGGCGGCGACTGTGGTCTAGAGGGCGAAGTAGAGGGAGGCTGCGATGCCGGCGGCGAGGCAGTAGAGGGCGAAGGGTGTGAGTCGGTTGGTTTCGAAGAAGCGCATGAGGAAGCGGACGGCGAGGTAGGCGGTGAGGGCGGAGCAGATGGCGCCGACGAGTGCTGGGCCGCGGATCCCGTTGCCGCTGGTGCCGAATAGGTCGGGCAGTTTGAGTGCGGCGGCGGCGCCGATGATGGGTGTGGCGAGGAGGAAGGCGAAGCGTGCGGCGTCTTCGTTGGAGAGGCCTACGAGTAGGCCGCCGCCCATGGTCGCGCCGGAGCGTGAGAAGCCTGGGATGAGTGCGAAGGCTTGGGCTGCGCCGACGCCGAGTGCTTCGCGCCAGGCGAGGCTTTTGGCGATGCGGGCGTCGCCGCCCTGGGCGTCGGCGGCGCGGTCGACCACGGGCGCGCGGCGACGGAGGCGTTCGGCGCCGTAGAGCAGCAGGCCGTTGAGGATGAGGAAGAGGGCTGCTGAGCGGGGTGAGGCGAAGAGGTGGCGGAGGGCGTGTTCGAGTAGCAGGCCGAGCATGCCTGCGGGGATGGTGCCGACCACGAGGAGCCAGCCGAGCCGGGCGTCGGTGTCGTCGCCGATCTGGCGGTCGCGCAGTGAGCGGCCGAGGCCGCGCAGGATGCGCATCCAGTCAGAGAAGAAGAAGCAGAACAGCACGATCGCGGTCGCCAGGTGCGTGGCGACCAGGAAGGTGATGAAGAAGGGGTCGTTCTGGTGGATGTTCCAGCCCAGCAGGCGCGGCAGGATCACGCTGTGACCGAGGCTGGAGATGGGGAACAGCTCGCTGAAGCCCTGCAGCAGGCCGAGGATGACCGCTTGGCCGTAGGAGATCAGCGCGAGCGGCGCGGCCAGCATGGCTAGGAGGCGGCGCGGTTGCGCGGGCCGGTCTGGAACCAGGCCAGCACGAATGCGCCCAGGCCGAGCAGCAGTGCGGCGATGCCGTGCTTTGTGTGGTGATGGTTCGAGCCGGCTTCGTGGCCCGGGAAGAAGCCGGGTAGCGACTTGGCGGGTTCGGCGAAGTAGACGATCGCGATGATGATCAGCACGACGCCGGCAAGCGCGGCGGCGATCACGATGAGTCGATTGTTGGGCACGGGTGCTCCGGAGTCGAGTGCGGCGAGCCGCGGGACCATGATTCGGGTTGTCTGACGCGGCCCGCGCTGGAGAAGTTCGATGGCTCGGCGAACTTTCTGACCGTTCCGTCCGTCGCACGCTTTGCGGGGATGCCAATGCATGATCAACCGACCGCCTCCATGCCGCCCGACGCCAAGCCCTCGCCGCACGTGGTCGACGACGAGCGTCGCCTGGTGCGGCGCGCGCAGAGCGGTGATGAGCAAGCGTTCGAAGCACTCGTACAGCGTTACGGTCAGCCGATCCTCGCTCTCGCGTACGCCTCGACGCTCGAGGCCGCGGCGGCCGAGGAGCTCGCGCAGGATGTGTTCCTCGCGGCCTGGCGGGGGCTTGGCCGGTTCCGTCGCGAATCGGCGTTCTCCACGTGGTTGTTTGCGATCGCGCGCAACGCGGCCGTGGACGCCGCGCGTCGTCGTGGCGGGCGCCTCCAGACGATCTCGCTCGCAGAGGCCCATGCGGTCGAAGCGCGGGACACGAGCAGCGAGGCGAGCGCGGTGCTGGAAGCCGCGGCGGGCCTTGCTGCTCCGCTGCGCGAGGCGCTGCTGTTGCGCGAGATTCAGGGCCTCAGCTACGAGGAGATCGCGGCCATTCAGAATGTTCCGCTCGGGACCGTGCGCTCGCGGATCTCGGCGGCGCGCAGCTTCGTCGCCGATCGCCTACGCCCGTGAGCAGTCACCTCGACGACCAGCAGCTCTCGCGCCTGCTCGATGGCGACCTCTCGCTGGCAGAACGCGCCGCGGCGCTCGCGCATGTGTCCAGCTGCTCGGCGTGTGCCCGGCGCCAGGCAGAGCTGGTCGAGGTTGCGGCCACGCTTCGCAGCTATCCGCGGATCGCCTGGACGCCGCACCACACCACCAGCGTCCTGTCTGAGCTGCGCACCAAGGCGCACGACGCCTCGCAGCGACGCGCCTTCCCCGCCG
Organism: Actinomycetota bacterium; assembly: GCA_030774435.1. Taxonomy (GTDB): domain Bacteria; phylum Actinomycetota; class Thermoleophilia; order Gaiellales; family JALYLC01; genus JALYLC01. The sequence goes on along the minus strand of JALYLC010000238.1, from coordinate 3,665 downwards.
CGCTCCTTCTGACGATTGTCGCGGCCGGGCTCGTGCTCGCGGCGCTCCTGGCCGCACCCATAGGGCCGCAGCTTGCGAGCGCGGTATTCGACGCGGTTGCGCTCATGCCCCCGCTGCGGATCGCCTCCGGCCAACAGGCGCTTCTCACGCTGCTCGTGATCGCGCTCGTCGCTCCCGCACTCGTCTACCCGCTGGCGCGTTGGCGCTGATGCGTCGCCGCTGCCTCATCGTTGTGGGCTTGCTGGCGCTAGGCCTGCCGCAGGCGGCGCTTGCAGTCGTGCACGTGCCAGCCGGACAACGGGTCGGGGAGATCACTGTGATCGCCGACGATGTTCGCGTCGATGGCGCCGTGACCGGTTCGGTCACAATCATCGACGGCAGCCTCACGGTCGGGCCTAGCGGCCGACTGGACGACCGCGCGGTCGTGATGGGTGGACACACCACCATCCTTCCTGGTGGGCGAATCCGCGGCGACATCTTCCAATTCGGCAGCCGCTGGCCGCTCCCCGAAGGACCCGCTGCGGTCGCCGTGATCGCAGCGCTGGCGGCCCTCCGTGGCGTCCTGGCTTGGCTTGTCGTGGCCTTCGCGGCATTGCTCTCGCGTCGTCACCGGATTGCGGCCGTCGCCGAGGAGGCACGCGCCTATCCGATCCGCACGTTCCTCGTCGGACTGCTCGCCGCACTCGCCATCGGCGCCGCCAGCCTGCTGCTCGCGATCACCGTGCTCGGACTCGTGGCAGCCGCTGCGCTCTGGGGACTTGTCGGCGCTGCCTCGGTGGTCGGGATAGCCGTCGTGCTGCACGAGCTTGGTCACGATCCGCGCGCGCCGCGGCTGATCGGCATGACGTTGTTCCTACCGCTGATCGGCGAGGCCGTCGCATCGCTCGTCGTCATCGTCGCGCTGGGCGGCATGATCCGCACTGCCGCGCGACCCGCCAGCGGGCCACGACCCGTTCGGAACCTGGCAGCAGACTGAGTAGCGTACTGCCAGCGCCGCATAGCGTTGATGAGATCGCCCGGTTCGGATCGCGACTAGGGTGAGTACAGGCGCAACTCATGAACCTACCCCGCGCACCAGCCCTCAGGCCGTCGCGTGGCCGCATCGGTCTAACGCTGGCAGCCGGCGGTCTGCTGGCCTGGGTAGCGTTCTCAGATGACTGGCACGCGATCGTCAACGACGGCATCGCGATCACCGCCCTCAGCATCGCCAGCGGCATCCTTGTCGCAGCACTGCTCGTCAGCCTCACGCGCCGCCGCCGCTAACTGCCACTGGGGTGTCTCGCTGTCGCCCCGTGCAGTTTCGCTCGGCGTGGTTGCGAGCGCCGCCGTGGTCGCCCTGGGATTCCGCCTCGGAGATCCGCTCATCGGTCTGGTAATCACCATCGCGATCCTGAAGATCACCTGGGACTCGTGGCAGACGATTCGTAGGACGGAACCTGGGCAGCCACGCGAGCACCGAGCCCCCCGCCAGTGGACCGGCTGAGCACGCTGGTGGGCCACGGGGCATCTGGCGCACCCGGCCTGAGTGGTGACAGTCTGGTGAGAGTCCCAACAGGGATGCGGGCGCGCGACAGCCCCCTACGATGACGCTGTGAACGCGGCGTGATCGGGATCATCGGCGGGTCGGGACTCTACGAGCTGTTTGAAGCCGAGCGGAGGGTGGAGCCCGATACGCCGTACGGACGTGCATCGGCCCCGATCACGCTCTCGAGCGTCGGAGGGGTCGCGACGGCGTTCTTGCCGCGCCACGGGCTAGCGCACGAGCTGCCGCCCCACCGCATCCCCTATCGCGCGAATCTCTGGGCGCTGCAATCGGTGGGAGTCACGCGCATCATCGCGCCATGCGCCTCGGGCTCACTACGCCCCGAGTTGTCGCCTGGGACGTTCGTAGTCTGCGATCAATTCGTCGATCGCACGACGGGTCGCGAGCACACGTTTTTCGATGGCCCGGAGGTGCGCCACGTCTCGGCGGCCGACCCGTACTGTGCTGAGCTCCGCCAGACCCTGCTGACGGCTGGGCGCGACCTCGGTCTGCCGATGCGCGACGGCGGGACGCTGGTGGTAATCGAGGGCCCGAGGTTCTCGACGCGTGCCGAGAGCGCCTGGTTCCAGGCCATGGGCTGGGACGTGGTCAACATGACTGCCTATCCGGAGGGCTGGCTGGCGCGCGAGCTGGGTCTTTGTTACGCGAACGTATCGCTGATCACCGACTACGACGTGGGCGTCGCTGGTGACGCCGCACACGAGGCGGTGACGGCCCAGGCGGTGCTGGAGGTCTTCGCCGGCAACATCGAGCGGCTGCGGATGCTCCTCGCGCGCGCCGTCTCGCGTATCGGCCCCGTCCCATCGGACGACGCTTGCAGGCGGGCGCTCGAGCGCGCCGGTGTCTAGGAAAAGTCAGCTCGCGGCGCATCGGTTCGCGCGACCAGGAGGCGCTGGGGCGATCACCTTGGGTGATGCTCCAGCACGGCTGTGACCCGGTCGAGGAATGGGGCGGCGAGTAGGATCGCGAGCGCTGTCTGGCCCTCGACAAAGCCGCCGCTGCGCGCGCGGGCGAGCGCCTCCTCGAGCGGCAGTCGCACGGCCACGAGGCTTTCTTCCGCGGAGCACGCGCGTCTTCAAAGCCGTCAGGGCGGTGTAGCGGGCGCTTGTGGCAGTATCGGCGCCATGAGGGATCCCCGCACCGCGCCGTACGGCTCCGTCCGCCTTGCCGACGTGGACACCCTGGCCCAGGTCGACCCCGGGAACCCGGACATCAACGACGGCGCGTTCCATCTCGTCCGCCGCCATTTCGACGTCCAGGCGTTCGGTGTCAACGCCGTGATCGGAAACGCCGGCGACGAGATGGTCGAGGAGCATCACGAGGCCGACGACGAGGAGAACCAGACGAACGGCCACCAGGAGCTCTTCGCCGTGATGACCGGACACGCGGTCTTCACGGTCGACGGCGAGGAGATCGACGCCCCGGCCGGGACGATCGTCTTCGTCCGCGATCCGGCGTTGCTCCGCGCCGCCCGCGCAACCGCGGACGGCACGGCGATCTTCATGGTCGGAGGGCCCACCGGCGTCCCGTACGCCGTCTCGCGCTGGGAAGCACCGCTCCCGTAATCGACAACGCCCTTGGGGCGCGCCCGTTAGTAGGCCATGAAGGCGCCGTCGATCACGGAAGAACGACCTCGGTAGGTTCAAATCCTCTCGCCCGATCGACGAAAAGGCCCGCAAAATGCGGGCCTTGCATGTTCTCGGCCGGCAAATCGCCTGCGCCAAGGACGACACCCGGCAGGAGTGAGCGCGCGGGTATTCTCGCGGGCGGCGTGCCCGGCGAGGCGCTAGGGGTGCGAGAGGAGCTCGGCGCCTCGCCGGGGCACGTGCCGTCGGCTCGGCGCACGTCGCGTGCCGACGCTGAGCGCAGAATGTCACGCTTTTTCCCTGCTAGCGGGTGGTTTTTCTATCCATGTTGCCGGGGGGTTTTTCTTGCACGTACGGCATCCCGCAGTCTCAGGAAGGTCGGCGAGGCGCCATCGTGCTCGCGACGCCGTCCGGACGCACCGAGCTGATCGGTTGCAGCTGATGGGGTGGAGATCGGGGTGAGTGCGGCGAGCGCGCTCGATTCGCCGATGCCAATGCGCTAGGTTGACGCCTCCCAAGAGCTGCGGGAAGAAGGA
>JALYLC010000237.1 GCA_030774435.1 Actinomycetota bacterium | reverse complement strand
TGCTGCGGCCGGTCGCGAGCGCGTCGAAGAGATCCTTGATGAGGTTGCGCTCGGCCAGGCGCTCGACCAGCTGCAGGCGCTTGAGGCCGAGCGCGGTCTGCGACGCGATCGAGTTGGCGAGGTCGCGGGCGTGCTCGCTGGCGCGGCGATCCTCGGCGAGCCGCGCCACGAGGAAGCCCATGACCTCGTCGCCGGCCACGAGCGGCGCGACCAGCGCCGAGCGCATCGTGGCCGCGCCCCAGAGCGTGCCGGCGAGCACCGAGGTGAGCGTGCCGCCGCTGGCCTGCGTGCGCTGAAGCTCGCCGCTCAGCTCGGGCAGCGAGACGATGTCGGGGCCCTCGGGCGCGCCCGGCGAGGCCGCGCGCATGCGCAGCCGGTCGCCACTCGGCTCCAGCAGGTAGACGCGCAGCGACTCCGCTCCGAGCAGGCCGAGCGACTGCTCCACGGCGACCTCGAGCAGCTCGTCGACCGACTCCGCCCGCGCGATGTGCCCGCCGAGCTGCGAGAGCTGCTCGAGCTCGCGCAGCGAGCGGCGCGTGCGCTCGTACAGGCGCGCGTTCTCGATCGCGTACGCGACGAGCGACGCGACATGCAGTAGGAAGGCCGCGTCCTGCGAGCTGAACACGCGCGGGGCCTGCGCGTGCAGCGCGATCACGCCGATCACGCGCTGGCCCTTGGCGATCAGCGGCACCGAGACGAGCGACTGGTACTTCTCCTCCTCGAGCTCGGGGAAGTACTTGATGCGCGGATCGGCCAGGGCCTTCTCCGGGATGAAGACCGGCTGCCCGTTCTGCAGCACCCAGCCCGCGATGCCCTCGCCCGCCGCCATCGAGACGCGCCCGCTGAGGTGCGCATAGCGCTCGGAGGCCGCGCGCAGCACGATCCGCCGCCCGCGATCCTCGCTCAGGAAGATGTAGGTCGCGTGCGCGACGATCGCGTCGTTGACGAGCCGCACGATGCCGCCCAGCACCTGCTCGAGGTCGAGCGTCGAGTTGACCGTGTGGATGATCTCGTACAGGACGCGGAGCTCGTGCTCATGCGCCGCACTCGAGCCTTCGGCTGCGGGTACGGCTGTGCCCAGCGCAGCCATTAGTGGAGCTTACCGCGTGTGTACGGCCCGGAGTACGTGCAATGTGCACATCATCCGGCCTCACGCGGTGGGTGTATCGTCCCATCCTCGCGCGGGGTGTGCACGTCGGCCACATCTCGCGAGTACGGTGGCGATCCGCGTTCCGCGCGGGATGAGCGAGATCAGGAGGACGTTGGTGGCGACCGACCTCGAACGGTTCGTGAGTGCCCCGGGGCGTGATGACCTCGTCAAAGAGGTGCGCCAGCAGATCGACGCGTCGGGCGTCACGTACATCTACTACCAGTTCATCTCGGTCACGGGCCGGATCATGGGCAAGGGCGCGCCCGCGGCGCACTGGGAGACGATGGCGCGCAAGGGCTTCCAGCTCGTCTACGGCGCGACAGCCAACCTCTTCGTCGACCGGCACGGCGAGTACATCGGCTACGGCCCCGAGGCGGCGGAGCTCGTCGGCCTGCCCGAGCCGGAGACGTTCAAGGTGCTGCCCTGGGATACCAAGGTCGCGCGCGTCTGGTGCACCTGCTTCCGCGGCCGCGAGGACATCGAGGGCGGCGGCTCCTACCTCACGGCCGACTGCCGCGGCAACCTCAAGCGGATCCAGGCCGAGTTCACGGAGCGCACGGGCATGCATCTGCGCGCCGGCCTCGAGCCCGAGATGATCTGGCTGAAGGCCGACGAGGACGGCAAGCCGACGTTCGAGGGCATGTCGAAGCCCTACTGCTACCACATCGACCAGTTCAGCCAGTTCCAGCCGATCATCCACAAGGTCATCGAGTACGCGAACGCGATGGGCCTGGACATGATCCAGGGCGACCACGAGGACGCCCCCGGCCAGCTCGAGCTGAACTTCAACTTCGACATCGCCGAGCGGACGGCCGACAACCTCTCCACCTACCGCCAGGTGTGCAAGCAGGTCGGACGGGAGATGCAGGCCTTCCCGTGCTTCATGCCCAAGCCCTTCATGGGCGTGTCGGCCAACGGCTGCCATCACAACATCTCCCTCTGGGAGACCGACGAGAACACGTTCATGCCCGCGCCCGACGAGGACCAGCGCATGCCGGGCCAGATCGGCAAGTGGGCGATCGGCGGCATCCTCGAGCACCTCGGCGCGCTGACGGCGATCACCGCCTCGACCGTCAACTCGTACCGCCGCCTGTGGGACACGGGCTTCTGGGCGCCGGTCTTCGCGGACTGGGGATTCCAGAACCGCACGACCGCGCTGCGCGTCTCGGCACCCGGCCGTTTCGAGTACCGCTCGGTCGACTCCGCCGTGAATCCCTACCTCTCGCTGGCCGCGCTGATCAAGGCCATGGACGACGGCATCCAGCGCAAGCTCGATCCGGGCCCCCCCGAGGAGCGCAACATCTACCAGGCCATCGAGGCCGGCAAGGACGTCAAGAAGATCCCCATGACCTTCGGCGACGCCCTCGACGCGCTCGAGGCCGACGAGGTCGTGAAGAGCGCCCTGCCGGACGAGATGTACAAGGTGTTCAAGCACTACAAGCGCGACGAGTGGGAGCGCTACTGCGCGACCGTGAGCGACTGGGACCGCGAGGAATACCTCGACGTCCTGCCCTAGCTCGAGAACCCGAACGACCGAGGAGCCAGCACTTCTGTGTGCGGAATCGCAGGAATCATCTATCGGAACGGAGCCTCGTCGGTCGGCAGCGACATGACGCGCATGCTCCAGTCGATGAAGCACCGCGGGCCCGATTCGACCGGCTATGCGCTGTACGGGCCGGCCGGCAGCGGCGTGCTCGTGCGCTACAAGCTGGCCGACTCCAACAGCCCGCGCGACTTCGACTACCTCGATCGCCTCGACCGGCACCAGCGCGAGGTGCAGTCGCGCATGCAGTCGCTCGGCGCCAAGGTGCTGTCGAGCCACGCCGAGACCGAGTACGCCTATCGCGTCACGCTCGAGTACGCCGGAGACCTCAAGCAGCTGGTCGACTACGTCGAGGACGTGCCCGAGGCCGAGGTGCTGTCGATCGGCCACTCGCTGGAGATCGTGAAGGACCTGGGCGACGCCGAGCAGGTCGCCGAGCAGTACGAGCTGAACGCGTTCTCGGGCACGCACGCCATCGGCCACGTGCGCATGGCGACGGAGTCCGACGTCGACATCTCGGGCGCGCACCCCTACTGGGCGTATCCGTTCAGTGACGTCGCGGTCGTGCACAACGGGCAGCTGACCAACTACTTCTACTGGCGCCGCCGCCTCGAGCGCAGCGGGCACCGCTTCCAGTCCGAGTGCGACTCCGAGATCATCGCGGTCTACCTGGCCGAGCAGATGGCGGAGGGCAAATCGCTCGAGGACTCGATGCGCCAGAGCCTCGAGGAGCTCGACGGCGTCTTCACCTACATGTGCGTGACCGCCGACGCCCTGGGCGTCTGCAAGGACGAGATGGCGGCCAAGCCCCTGGTGCTCTACGAGGGCGAGGACATGGTCGCTCTGGCCTCCGAGGAGATGGCGATCCGCGCCATCATCGATCACGAGATCGACACGTACGACCCCTACGAGTCGGAGGTGCTGGTGTGGACGCGCTAGTCGGCGAGCGGGGGATCGTCTACGACGCCCGCGGGCTCGTGGAACCGGACGACACGCTCGCGAACGTGGCGGAGATCGACGGCGACAGGGCCGTCTTCGACGCCAAGGACCTGAGCACGCGCAAGATCAACCTGGAGCTCCGCCACCTCGTCTACGAGCGCGGCATCACGGACGTGACGATCAAGAACCCCGGCGCCAAGCACTCGCTCGGCGTGGGCATCCTGCAGCGCTGCAAGATCACGTTCGAGGGCAGCCTCGGCTACTACGCCTGCGGGCTGATCGACGGCCCGGAGATCCACATCACCGGCCGCGTCGGCTGGGCCGCCTGCGAGAACATGATGTCGGGGGTCGTCGTGATCGACGGCAACGCCGGCTCGCTCACGGGCGCCGCCATCCGTGGCGGCGACCTCGTGGTCAGGGGCCGCTCGGGCGCCCGCTCGGGCATCGACCAGAAGGGCGGGCTGGTCCTCACGGTGGGCTCGGTCGGCTCGATGACCGGCTTCATGATGCAGCGCGGGCGGCAGATCATCTGCGGCGACGCGGGGCCTGGCCTGGGCGACTCGATGTACGACGGGATCATCTACGTCGGCGGCAAGGTCAAGGCGCTCGGCATCGACTGCGTCCCCGGCGAGTGGACGGACGCCGACAGCGAGTACATCGAGCGCAAGTTCCGCATCTACCGCCTCGGCACGCCACCGAGCTTCGACAAGTTCGTGTGCGGCAAGAAGCTCTACAACTACGACAACCTCGAGCCGTCCGAGCGCAAGCTCGTTCTCTAGGTGAGGGAGGCAGGCAATGGCTGACGAGACGGCGCCGTCTGCGCGCACCGTCCTCGGGCGCTCGAAGATCTT
>JALYLC010000236.1 GCA_030774435.1 Actinomycetota bacterium | reverse complement strand
GACTCCGACGAGCCCGAGCAGTGACCACCCGTCGGCGAGACCGCGCTCGTCGCCGATCCCTTCGAAGACGGAGATCGCCCTGGTGGCCTCGGTCTCGGCGTCAGCAGCCCAGCCTTCGGGGCTCGTGAACATGCGGACACGCAGGGCGAGCAGCTGGGCATGCGCCTCGAGGCCGACATCGCCGGAGGCGGCGACGGTCTCCGCCGTCACGGCGACCACGTTCTGCAGCTTCGCGAAATCGCCGGTTTCGAGCAGCGCGAACGCGAGCTGGAGCAGGAGCTCGATCCGCTCGCGCTGCTCTTCGTCGAGGAGGGGCGTCGCTCGCGACAGGAGATTGGCCGCGGCCGGCATGTCGCCCCGGGCGTACGCTCGCCGCCCCGTCGAAGCCAGTGCGACTGCGGCGCGCTGCCCCAGCGAGACGATGTGCGGCGTCGGCGGCATGAGCTCGAGCAACAGCCGATGCGCCTGCTCGAGGTGATAGCCGACGAACTCCTCGTACTCCACCGCTCGCTCGATCGAATACTTCTCGATCCAGTCGGCGAGTCGCTCGTGAGCATCCGCGCGGACGCGCTTGGGGAGAGCGCTGTAGGCGGCGTCGCGAATCAAGATGTGCCCGAAGCGGAAGGAATCTTCTTCGGACGCGTCCGAGAACTCGGGCTGGAGCAGCTCCTTGCGAATGAGCGAATGCAGGCATCCGGTCAGCCCGGCCCGCTCGTCGGGTGGCGCGAGCTCCGCTACGGCACGCCAGAGGAAGACACGGCCCACGACGGAAGCCAGATCGACGACTGCGCGCTCGTCCGCCGGCAGACGATCGAGCCGCGCCGTCAGGAGCGCGTGGATCGTCGGAGGAATCGCGATCCGCGAGAGATCCTCGGTCGGGCCCCAGCCCTCCTCGGTGCGCTGCAGCAGGCCGTCGTCGACGAGCAGTCGCAGCGTCTCCTCGACGAAGAGCGGATTGCCCTCGGTCACCTCGGCGATCCGCTCCACCACCGGCCGCGCAAGCTCGATGCGACCGAGGAAGTTGCGGATGAGGCCGTCGGTCTCGATCTCCGTCAAGGGCTTCAACGAGATCAGCGCGGCGTTTCGCTTGCCGGTCGCCCAACCCGGACGGACGTCGAAGAGCTCGGAGCGCGCGACGCAGACGAGCAGGACAGGCCTGCTCCTGATCCAGTCGGCGAGGTACTCGAGCAGATCGAGAAACGTCGCTTCGCCCCATTGGATGTCGTCGAAGACGACGACCAGCGGCTTTTCCGTCGCCTGCGCCTCGAACACCTGCCTGATCGCCCAGAAAGTCTCCTGGATCCCGGGCATCGCGGGTGCGAAGCCGAGCAGCGCAGCGAGCCGGTCGCCGATGACGTCGCTGTCCTGACCCGCCGGCAGCCGGGCGGCGAGCTTCTCCCGGGCCTCGGCCTGCGAGTCTCGATCGCTGATCTGGAGCGACTCCTTGAGGGCGGTGACGACCGGCCAGAACGTGATGCCTTCGCCGTACGGAAGGCAGCGGCCGGCGACGACGGAACAGCGATCTCCGAGCCTCGAGAGGAACTCGCCCGTCAGCCGGGACTTCCCGATGCCGGCGGGGCCCATGATCGTGACGAGCTGCGGCGACTGCTCGGCGACCGCCCGTTCGAAGCCCTGCTGGAGCTCGCCCAGCTCGTGCTCGCGGCCGACGAGCGGCGAGTCGAGCTGGCGCGTCCAGCCTTCTGCACCCGCGACGACGTCGAGCACCCTCCAGGCGGAGACCTTCTCGGAGCGCCCCTTCACCGTCATCGCACCGACGCGCTCGGCTAGGACGGCATCACGAACGAGACGGTGCGTGGATTCCGCGATCAGGATCTCGCCCGGCCCGGCCGCCGTCTCGAGGCGCGAGGCCACGTTCACGGCGTCGCCTGCAACGAAGGCCTGGGCGCTATCGATGTCCCCCGCCACGACCTCGCCGGTATTGACGCCCGTCCTCGTCACCAGCTTCACGCCGGCCGAGCGAGCGAGCTCCTCGTTCAGGCGAACGAGGTCCTCGCGCATCTCCACCGCGGCGCGCACGGCTCGGAGGGCGTCGTCCTCGTGCAGTCGCGGCACGCCGAAGACGCACATCACCGCGTCGCCGATGTACTTCTCGACGACACCTCCGTGGCGCTCGAGCACCGCTCGCATCGCCTCGAAGTAGCGCGACATCACGCGCCTGAGCGACTCGGCGTCGAGCATCTCTCCGAGCCGCATGGAGCTCGCGACGTCCGAGAACACGATCGTCACGATCTTGCGCGCCTCGCCCTCGGCCGGGGCGGGCTCACCGAGCGCGGCTCCGCACGAGGGGCAGAAGCGAGAGTCTGCGCGGCTTTCCGCCCCGCAAGCCGGACAGACGAGCCTCCCGCTCATGGATGCGCCCACCCCCGTTGCACCCCGCGTCGCACGTCCGGCCCTCGCTTCGATGCCCGCGAAATCGCGTCGCGGACGTCATTCTGCGCGCGCCGCAGGGAGATGACAAGCAACTGTGAGGGAGCGGCGCGCTTGACAGCGGGGCGGCGAGAGAGTACTACCCGTGTCGCCAACTGAGGGGGATCGAGTGAGCGAGCCAGAGCAGGGCAACTCCGAAGGTCTCGACCAGCTTGCGAAATTCGCGAACCTGATCGTCGACCCCGTGGTGCGTAGGGAGTACGACAAGCATCCGCTCAAGACCTTGGCCGAACACGGAGTGGACGTCGACGCGCTCCCGGCGCCGGTTCGCGACTTCCTCCTGGATCTCACGTACGAGGAGCTGCGCGTTCTCGCGCACATGCAGGAGACGATGGTCACCCAGGGCCTCTTCGTATCGACGGTCTACGGCAGCGTGGCGCACCTCTGACGTCTCGCATGCCGCAATCCCCGCCGGCTGGTCCGGCAGAGAGCGAACGTCTGCACCGGAAGATCGGCGTGGTACTGCCCGCGCTGCTCGGCGTCGGGCCCCGGATCATCGAGCACCCGCAGGTCGCGGACATCTACCCGGAATTCCTCTTCACCTCTCACTGCATCATCCGCGCGAGCGTTCCGCTGATGCGGACGGCCCGCGAGCGCGCCGACTCGCTCGGAGCGGAGGATGCGGTGGCGGTGGCGCTCGCCGGCTACCTCGAAGAGCACATCACGGAGGAGTTGCACCACGACGAGTGGCTCCTGGACGACATCGAGGTGATCGGCGGCGAGCGCGCCGCGGTGCGCTCCCGGCCACCCGCGCCTGCCGTGGCGGCGCTTGTCGGCGCGCAGTACTACTGGATCCTGCATTACCACCCGGTCGCCGTGCTCGGATACATCGCCGTGCTGGAGGGCTACGCGCCGTCGCCGCAGCTGATCGACGACCTGATGTCCGCCAGCGGATATGACGAGCGCGCCTTTCGCACGTTGCGCAAGCACGCCGAGCTCGATCCCGGCCATCGGGAGGAGCTCGACGAACTGCTCGACGTCCTCCCGCTGACGGCCGAGCAATCGGCTGTGATGGGATTGAGCGCCATCCACACGATCGGCGCGCTGACGCGCGCGTACGGCGAGATCGTTCCCTAGCTCGACTTGATGGCCGCGCTCCAAAGCGCACGGCCCGAATGGCGAGATCACCTCTGCACGCTCCCGAGCGAAGTCTCTCGAGGTGCGTTTGGCGGCAGATTCTCCGACGCGGAGCGCGGATACCGTGTGCACGTGCCTGAGCCTTTCCTGCGATCGCTCGTGATCAAGCGCGAAGAGATTGCCGGCATCCTCCACCTGAAGAACCCGGCGCCGGTCAAGGACTACCGTGAGGGCACGCGCTGCGTCTCACTCACGGGCCCGTTCCATACTCACGTTGGTTGCGCCTCGACCGAGCGACGGCGCGGATGCACGAATGCGAGGCGCATCGTCGTGGTAAAAACTAAATCTCCCCCTATTGAGCACGGTTCATGGACACGCCCGGGTAAACCACGGCGGCGGCAGCCGACCTCTAGCGCGCCTGAGGCGTAGTTGTCGGATCCGCCAGGCGAGCGGTGATCTAGCCCGTGGAGCTTCGCGGTGGCTCGACGCCGGCTGCGACGGTTTCGCCGGTGCGGCGGGCTTCGTCGATGGAGACGATCTGTTTGCCGAGAGGCATCAAGGCGAGTCCAGCCAGGCGTAGGTGTGCGATCGCGAAGGGTATGCCGATGATCGTGATGGCACAAAGCAGGGCGCTAAGTAGATGCCCCACAGCCAGGATGAGGCCCCCGAACACGAGCCAGATGATGTTGCCGATCAGACGGATTCCGGAGGCGGAGCCTTTGCCGCGATCGATAACGACTCGCCCGAATGGCCAAAGCGCATAGCCGGCGAGCCGGAATGAGGCAATTCCAAAGGGAATCGTGATGATAAAAATACAGTTGATGATGCCGGCGATCACGTAAACAACGGCGAGAATCAAGCCTCCGAAGACGAGCCAAATGATGTTGCCGATGAGGCGCATCGCGCTCAGGCTACTCCGTAGGTAGGACGGTGTGGTGAGTGCCACGCGCGCTCGGCTTTTGCGTGCGGCGTCGCAGTTCCGGCACGTACTCATGTGGCGCTTTGACGCCCGGGCCGCCGCTACGGGTGCCGAAGTTCTCAAGCCGCTCGGGTCCGGCGGTCGATCAGACCCGAGCCGGAGCGGCCGCCCTCAGGCTCGCGGCGAAGCGCGCGATGCGCCGGCAGCCCTCGGCCAGGACCTCCTCGTCGGCGGCGAGGGCGATGCGCACGTGGCCGGCGCCGCTCGGGCCGAAGGCCTCGATGGGGAGCACGGAGACGCCCTCGCTCTCGAGCAGGCGCTCGGCGAACTCCGTGCCGGAGATGCCGCAGGCGCGCACGTCGAGCATGATGAACATGCCGCCCTGCGGCATGTGGCAGCGCAGGCCCGCCTGGTTGTCGATGCGCGCCACCAGGGCCGCGCGGCTCTCGTAGGCGGCGCGCATCGCGGCGGTCGCCGCATCGGCGTCGCGCAGCGCAGCCGTCGCCGCGTCGGCGATGAAGGGCGGCGAGCCGAAGAGCATGCAGTCGAGCAGGAGCACGAGGCGCTCGACGAGAGGCTCGGGCACGACGGCCCAGCCTGTGCGCCAGCCGGTCATGGCATGCGACTTCGAGAGGCTCGAGATGCCCGCCACGCGCTGCTCGGCGCCGTCGATCGCGAGCACGCTCGCGTGCTCGCGGCCGCCGAACAGGAGCGAGCCGTAGACCTCGTCCGAGACCAGCCAGAGATCGTGCGCGCGGCAGAGCTCGCCGAGCGCCGCGAGCGTCTCCGCGGGCAGGCAGGCGCCGGTGGGGTTGTGCGGGGTCGTCAGCACGATCGCGCGCGTGCGCTGCGTGATCGCCACCTCGACCTCGGCCACCTCGAGCTGGAACTCGCGCTCGGGGCGTAGAGGGACGTGCACCGGCGTCGCGCCGGACGCCGCGAAGATGCCCGGGTACGTGGCGTAGAACGGCTCCGGGACGATGACCTCGTCGCCCTCGCCGAGCACGGAGATGCAGACCGAGAACATCGCGGCCTGCGCGCCTGGGAAGAAGACGACGCGCCTCGGATCCACCGAGCGCCCCCCCCAGGCCGATGCGCGCTTCGCGATCTCCTGGCGCAGCGTCGCGTCGCCCTGGGAGTACGCGTAGTGCGTGCGTCCGGCGCGCATCGAGGCGTAGGCGGCCTCCACGACGACGGGGGGCGTCTCGAAGTCGGGATCGCCGATCGTGAGCATGATCACGTCCTCGCCGCGCGCGCGGCGCTCCGAGGCCAGCCGATGGACATTCCAGGCCTGGGTGTCGTCTCGCGCAAGGCGGTCGGCGAGCGGCGAGAAGCGCATGCCCCGGACGGTAGCTGCGCGGCTCAATGCAGCCGCCCAGTCACGATCGGCTGGTAGTAGCCGGTCTCCTCGGGCGTGCGCCAGCGTACGTCCGAGAGGCCTGCCGCGCTGAGCGCCCCGCACAGCTCATCGCGCAGCAGCGCCCGCAAGCGCGTGCGACGGCAGGCCGTCTGCCACTGCTCGCCCTGGCCGCGCAGCGTGAACTGCGCGAGCTCGTAGCCGCGGCCGTCGTCGTCCCAGTCCCAGACCTGGAACGAGATCGTGCCCGGTCCGACGCGCACGGGATGGCCCGGCGCGCGCTCGGCGACGAGTGGCGCGTAGTCGCGCAGGCTGACGACGGCCAGGCCGCCGGGCTCGAGCTTGGCGGCGACACCGGCGGCGAAGCGGGCCAGATCCTCGTCGTCGTACAGGTGCGCGACGGCGTTGTCGCAAGCGAGCACGCAGGCGAACGTGCCCTCGACCTGCTCGGGCAGGCGGGTGAAGTCGGCCACGCCGGTCTGGAGCTCGGCGCCCATCCCCGCCGCCTCGCGCGCGGCGCGCTCGACCGCGGCAGGGGAGAGATCGGTTGCGAGCACGTCGTGGCCACGGAGTGCCAGCCCGATGGCCTGCGTGCCGATGCCGCAGGAGCAGTCGAGCACGCGCTGCGGCGCGTCGCCGAGCTCGGCGCGGATGAGCGCGTCCAGCACCTCACCCTGCCGGCGCACCGACTGGGGCCAGTCCGCGTGCAGCGCGTCGTAGTCGCCGGCCAGCTCGTCGTAGAAGCTGCGGGCGTCCATCACGGGAGGGCGATGTCGTCCGGCCGCACGGGCACGCGCGTCAGCGGTCGCCCGCTGGCCGCGCGCAGCGCCGAGACGATCGCAGCGGTCGAGACGACGGTCGGCGGCTCGCCCACGCCCTTGGCGCCGTACGGCTGGTCGGGCTCGGGATCCTCGATCAGCGCGATGTCGAGCGGTGGCATGTCGAGCGCGGTCGGCAGCAGGTAGTCGGTGAAGGTGGGGTTGACGATGCGCCCGTCCTGCGTGCGGATCTCCTCCATCACGGCGAGGCCGAGGCCCTGCGCCGTGCCGCCTTCGATCTGGCCGATCACGGCCTGCGGGTTGAGGGCGCGGCCGATGTCCTGAGCGGCTCCGATCCAGACGACGCGCGTCAGCCCGAGATCCTCGTCGACCTCGGCCACGACGCGCATCGCACACACCGCGAAGGCGACGTGCGCGCGCTCACCCAGCACCTGGCCGGTCTCCGGGTCGAGCGGCCAGGTGCGCGGATGCCGGTGGATGCGCTCGACGTCCACTTCCGCTCCAGGGCCGCGCGCCTCGCGCTCGTCCATCGCGGCCCGGCAGGCGTCGCGCACGGCGCCGGTCGCCATCCAGGTCATGCGCGAGGCGGAGGCCGAGCCGGAGGAACCGACCGTCGCGGTGCTGTGGGGCGCGAGCGCGACCTCTTCGGTGCCGAGCTCGGAGCGCGCGACCTGCAGCAGCACCGATCCCACGCCCTGCCCGACCTCGGCCGAGGCGCAGTGGACGACCGCACCGCCGTCGGCGCGCAGCACCACGCGGGCTGCGCAGAAGTCGTCGAAGCCCTCGGAGAAGCAGATGTTCTTGTAGCCGACGGCGAAGCCGACGCCGCGCTTGACGCCCTCGCCACGTGTCGTGTCGCCCGTGCCCCCTGGCAGCCGGCGCGGGTCGCGCGGCGTGAGCTCGGCCTCGGGCATGGGCAGCGCGGCCGCCTGCCGGATGACCTCGGCGGTGGGCAGCGACCCCGTGATGCGCTGTCCCGTCGGCAGCACGTCGCCGGGGGCGATGGCATTGCGCAACCGCAACTCCACGGGGTCCATGCCGAGCTCGGCCGCGAGCAGGTCCATCTGGGCTTCGGAGCCGAAGCAGGTCTGCACGGCGCCGAAGCCGCGCATCGCACCGCAGGGCGGGTTGTTCGTATAGACGACCGTGCCCTGGATCAGCGCATTGGGAACGGCGTACGGGCCGGGCGCGAACGCGCAGGCGTTGGAGACGACCGCCGCGGAGCTGGAGGCATACGCCCCGCCGTCCAGGACGATCTCGCAGTGCACGCACGTGAGTCGCCCATCGCGCGTCGCGCGGTGCTCGAAGCGCATGTGCGCGGGATGGCGGTGGACGTGCCCGACGAACGACTCGGCGCGCCCATAGACGATGCGCACGGCCCGGCCCGTGTGCAGGGCCAGCAGGGCACCGTGGACCTGCATCGAGAGATCCTCCCGCCCGCCGAATGCGCCGCCGACGCCCGCCAGGTGGATGCGCACCTGCTCGGGAGGCAGGCCGAGGCAGGGTGCGACCTGGTCGCGATCGACGTGCAGCCACTGCGTGGCGACGTAGATGTCGACGCCGCCCTCCCCATCGGGCACGGCGAGGCCCGATTCCGGGCCGAGGAACGCCTGATCCTGGATTCCGACCTCGTACTCCCCCCGCACGACGACCTCGCCCGTGGTCGCGGGGTCGCCGTGCTCGATCACGACCGAGCGCACGACGTTGGGCCGGGGATCGTCGCGGTAGCCGTGCCCCATCGTCGGGCGGTCCGGGTGCAGCGGCGGCATCTCGGTCGCGCGCGTCATGTCGTCCACCGGGGGGAGCGGCTCGTACTCGACGGCGATGGCTCGCACGGCCTGGCGGGCCTCCTCCAGCGACAGCGCGGCGACGATCGCCACGGGCTCCCCCTCGTAGCGCACGCGGTCGCTCGCGAGCACGGGCTGATCCGCGAACTCGAGGCCGTAGGTCTTGGCGCCCGGCACATCGGCATGCGTGAGCACGGCGTGCACGCCCGGGAAGGCCAGTGCCGCGGCGATGTCGATCGAGACGATGCGCGCGTGCGCGTGCGGACTGCGCAGGGTCGCGCCGTGCAGCATCCCGGGCACGCTGAGATCGCTCGAGTAGGCGAACTCGCCGCTGACCTTGGGGACGCCGTCGGGGCGCTCGACGCTCTCGCCGATGCGGCCGCGAACGAGCTGGGTCGTACTCATGCGCGCAGCTCCGCGGCAGCCTGGCGCACCGCCTCGAAGATGCGCCCGTAGCCCGTGCAGCGGCAGAGGTTGCCCGAGAGCGCTTCGCGGACATCGTCCTCGCTCGGCGCGGGATCGGCCGCCAGCAGCGCCGCCGTCGCGACTACGAGGCCAGGCGTACAGAAGCCGCACTGCACGGCGCCCGCGGCCAGGAACGCTCGCTGCACGGCGTGCAGCCGGCCGTTGGCGGCGAGCCCCTCGACGGTCACGACCTCGCGGCCGTCGGCCTGCGCGCCGTGCACGAGACAGGCACAGACGAGTTGTCCGTCCAGCAGCACCGAGCAGGACCCGCACTCGCCCTCCTCGCACGCTCCCTTGGCGCCCGGCAGGTCGAGCCGCTCGCGGAGAACGAACAGCAGGCTCTCGGCGCCGTGCACGTCGGCTTCGCGCAGCTCGCCGTTGACGCGCAGCTCGATCCTCATACGAGGCACCTCGCCAGCGCCCGGCGCGTAAGGACGCCCAGGGCGTGGCGCCGGTAGGCAGCCGTGCCGCGCACGTCGTCGATCGGGCTGGCTGCGGCGACGACCTGCTCGGCGAAACTCTCGGCCTCGTCGAGCGGCGCCGTCACGAGACCGACGACCGGCCCCGCCGAGCCGAAGGCCGCGCGCAACTGGCCGCGCTCGCGATCGGCCGAGAGCGCGAGCGAGCAGATCGAGATCACCATCGCGTTGCGCGGCCCGACCTTCATGAACGTCTGCGGGGCGCGCGAGGGCCGCACGCGGACCGC
>JALYLC010000235.1 GCA_030774435.1 Actinomycetota bacterium | reverse complement strand
AGCGGTACTTCTGCATCGTGAAGCCCGTCGTGACGCAGGCGAAGCGGGCCTCGCCGAAGTCGATCAGCACCTGGGCGTTGTCCTCGGCCTCGACCCGCACGACCTCGCCCTCGACGACCCGTTCGGGGATCGCCACGCCGGCCATGGCGGTCACGCGCTGCGCTCTGCCGAAGAGGCCGCAGAGTGCGGTCACGTTGTAGACGCCGAGGTCGAACAGCGCCCCGCCGCCGCGCTCGTAGAACCAGCGTCCCCAGTCGGGGCCCGACCAGCCGTAGCGGGCGCGCGCCAGCAGCAGCCGGCCGATCTCGCCTGCCTCCACGCGCCCGAGCACCTTGCGGTACGTGGGCGAGAGCAGGATGTGCGGCGCGCAGATCAGGTGCCCGGGCGACTCGGCGGCCAGCTGCATGAGCGCCGCCGCCTGCTCGAGCGACGTCGCCATCGGCTTCTCCACGAGCACGTGCTTGCCGGCCTCGAGCGCCGCGCTCGCGAGCGGCCCGTGCTCGTTCATGCTGGTCAGCACGAGCACGACGTCGACGTCGTCGCTCTCGATCACGGCCTCCGGACGCGAGGGCCCCGGATCGAGATCGAGGCGCGCTCCCGCAGCGCGGCGCTTGCCCTCGTCGACGTCGTAGACCGCCGTGACGCGCGCGCGGCCCTCCGCCGCGAGGCGCTCGATCATGCCCATGTAGGGGCCGTAGAACACGCTCCCCAGGCCGAGCACGCCGATCCGGATCGCCGCCTCGCTCACCGGCTCGACGCTAGCACAGCGCTCGAATCGGGCCCGCTGGCGGGCGCGAATCTAACCGGCGGCGGCGCCCGTTCGTCCTAACGGGCGCCGGGCCAGGCCAGCCCGCGCATTCGGCGTATACTCGCCGGCTCAGCCTTGGCCCCGAATAGCAGGGAGCAGCATGGAGAACCGTAGAAGAGGACGCCTGCGCGGCGTCGCCGTCCTTGCGGCGCTCGCGGCAGTCGCCGTGACCGCAGCCGTCTGGACGGGAAGTTCGGCGGCCAGCTCGAAGAAGGCCGCCGACACCAACCCGTTCGCGCACTACGGGAACATTACGCTCAACGTATGGTCCGCGGACGTCCAGGACCCGGGGCCGAAGCCGGTCATCGAGGCCCTCGCGAAGTCGTTCTCGAAGAAATACCCGAACGTCACGATCAAGCTCAAGTTCTACAGCTTCACGAGCCTCATCAAGATCCTCAAGCTCTCGCTCAGCAGCTCCAACGCGCCGGACGTGACCGAGGGCAACCAGGGCTACGGCATGGACTCGCTGCTGGTCAAAGCAAAGCTGATCAGGAACCTGGACCCCTACGCCAAGAAGTACGGCTGGGACAAGTACTTCCCGCCCGGCACGATGGCGCAGTTCCGCTGGACGACGGACGGCAAGACCTACGGCAAGGGCTCCGTCTGGGGCGTCGGCCAGTTCGGGCAATCAGTCGGCGTGTTCTACAACAAGGTGCTGCTGAAGAAGTACGGCGGCGATCCCAACAACCTGCCGAAGACGTTCGCCGACTTCCAGAAGCTCCTGGCCACGCTGCGCGCCAAAGCGCCGTCGAGCGTGCCGATCATCGAGCTCGGCAACAAGGACGGCTACGAGTCGCTGCACGACTTCGGCATGGTGCAGGGCGCGTACGTGTCGGGCCAGTTCATGCGCAACTGGATATTCCACGCACCGAACAGCAACTACGAAGCGGCGCCCAACATGCAGGCGCTGGCGACGTTCCAGCAGTGGTTCAAGGACAACTACTTCGGCAGCAACTACAACGCCCTGGATGAGAACACCGCCTCGCCCGTGTTCGCCAAGGGCACGGGCGTGTTCTACCTCGGCGGCAACTGGCAGGCCCAGGTCATCCAGGCCGGCCTCAAGGACAACGTCGGGTTCATGAACATGCCTCCCGGCCCGAGCGGCAAGTACGTCGCCATCGGCGCGACGAGCCTGCCGTGGCACGTCTCGGCGAAGACGAAGTACCCGGATGTCGGCGCTGCCTTCATCAACTGGTTGATCGCTTCGCCGGGATCGGCTCAGCTGATGTACTCCCAGAACCAGATACCGGCCATCACAACCGCGCCCGGCGCCAAGGGCAACCCGTACCTGACCTCCATCGCCAACGGTTGGAAGCAGCTCGTGAAGAGCAACGGGCTGACGCTCTACCCCGACTGGGCGTCGGCCAACATGCTCACCGTCATGGGCACGCAGTTCCAGAAGATGATCGCCCAGCGACAGACGCCTGCCGACACCGCCAAAGCGATCCAGGCGGAGTGGACGTCCTTCGACAAGACCATCAAGTGAGCGAAGCCTCTCCGGAGGCTTCGGCCAAGCGAGAGGCAACAACGACCGCCACGCGCGCCCGGGAACGCCCCGGGCGCGCGGCTGTCGCCAGCCGGAGGTCCGGGCGAGCACCCGGCGAGCCCCGCCGCGTCGCCTACCTATACATTTTCCCGGGCCTCGCGGCGTACCTGATCTTCACGTTCTTCCCGCTGCTACAGACGGTGTGGCTGTCCTTCTTCAACTGGGACGGGGTCACGCCGAAGGCGTGGCGCGGCCTGGGCAACTACCGCGAGCTCTGGAATACCCCGGAGATCCGCGACGGCTTCCAGCACTCGGTCGAGCTCATCCTCTTCTACGCGATCTTCTCGATCGCGATCGGGCTTTTCCTCACGGCGCTGCTGACGCGCTTCAAGGTGCGCGGCTTCCTGTTCTTCCGCACGGTGCTGTTCATGCCGCAGACGATCGCGACGGTCGTCGTCGCACAGGCGTTCACCTGGATCTACGACCCGTCGGGCCCACTGGACGAGTTCCTGCGCAAGGTCGGCCTCGGCTACGTGGCGAAGACGTGGCTGGGCGACTTCGCCTGGGCGCTCCCGGCTGTCGGCCTGATCGGTACCTGGATCACGTTCGGCCTTTGCGTCGTGCTCTTCCTGGCCGGCGCGCAGCGCATTCCCTCCGAGCTCTACGAGGCCGCGCGCGTTGACGGCGCGGGCTTCGTGAGGGAGTTCTTCGCCGTCACGCTGCCGGGCCTGCGCAACGAGGTCGTGGTGGCCGCCACGCTGACCACGATCACTGCTCTGCGCAACTTCGACATCATCTACAACACCACCTCGGGCGGCCCCGGCGGCGAGACCGAGGTGCCGTCGTGGCTGATGTTCCACAACGCGTTCGACATCAACCGCGTCGGCTTCGCCGCCTCTATCGCGGTCGTCTTGACCGTGATCATCACGTGCGTGGCGCTCATGATCGGCCGTCTCTCGAGGCCGGCCGCGTGACCGGCCGGCTCGACCGCTACACGACCTACGTTGTCCTGATCGGGTTCTCGCTGCTCGCGATCTACCCGATGCTCTCCATCCTGTTCCTGGCCTTCCACAAGAAGACCGACCTGGTCACGGGCTTCTCGCTGCCGACCACGTTCAGCCTGCAGACGTTCATCTCTGCCTGGAACGACGGAGGCTTCGCACAAGGGATGTGGGGCAGCTTCCTGGTCGCGACGGTCGTGACCGTCGTCTCGGCGGCGATGTCGCTACTCACCGGGTACGCGTTCGGCACGATGCGCTTCCGCGGCTCGGGTTTGCTCTTCAGCGTGATCGTGATCGGGCTGATCTTCCCCTATGAGGCGACAGTCATCCCGCTCTACTACGACTTCCTCAACTACCACCCCGTGGGCCTCAACCTCGCGGGCTCGTACTGGGCACTGATCCTGCCGCAGATCGGGCAGTCCATCACGCTCGGCACGTTCTGGATGCGCGCGTTCTTCCTCAGCACGCCACGCGCCCTCGTCGAGGCGGGTCGCATCGACGGCGCAGGATCGTGGCGGGTCCTGCGTAGCATCCTGCTCCCCCAGGCGAGGCCGGCGCTGCTCACGCTCTGCCTGCTCGTGTTCATCTATACGTGGAACGAGTTCCTGCTCGCCCTGGTGCTGCTGGCCGGGTCGGACAATACGACCGCGCCGCTCGGCCTCGCTTTCTTCGCCGGCACCACGCGCGCGGGAGACCCGACCAAGGTCGCCGCAGCGTCTGTACTCGTGGCCGCGCCAATCGTGGTCGTCTACCTCGTCCTTCAGCGACACTTCATCCGAGGCGTGCTCGCCGGCGCGCTCAAGGAGTGACGCCGTGACGCTCGATCCGCGGCGGCTTGACGAGTGGCTTGCGGTACCGCCCGAGCAGCTCGCCGAGAGGTCGCCGGTGCCGTTCGTGCTCGTGGAGTCGCGCGAGGCGCTGCACCGGCGCTTCGCCGACGACGTCTACGCCGAGCTCGAAGGCGCGCGCCACGCCGGCGCGGAGGTTTCGCTGATCCTCCCGCTCGGCCCCATGGGCCAGTACCCGATCCTGGCGCGCCGGATCAACGACACCGGCCTCTCCCTCGACCACGTCACGTTCTTCGGCATGGACGAATGGCTCGACTGGCAGGGTCGGCCGCTGCCGCTGGAGCACCCGTTCAGCCTCGAGGGCACGCTCCAGCGCGAGTTCATCGAGCTCATCGAGCCCCGCTTGCGACCCCGGCCCGAAAACGTGATCTTCCCGTCGCCGCTCGCGCTCGACCGCTCGGCCGAGGAGATGGCTCGGCGCGGCCAGGTTGCCGCCGCCTACGGCGGTGTCGGCTTTCAGGGCCACATCGCCTTCAACGAGCCGCCGGCCTCGCGCTGGACGAGCGTGACGCTCGAGCAGCTGCGTGGCTCTCGCACGCGCATCGTCCCGCTCGCGGTCGACTCGATCATCGCCCACGCCCAGCGGCGGGTCGGCGGCAACGTGTTCGCGGTGCCGCCGCTCGCGGTCACGCTCGGCATGCGCGAGCTGCTCTCTGCTCGCCGACTGCGTCTGTACCTCGACACCGGTTCGTGGAAGCAGACGATCCTGCGCATCCTGCTGTTCTCGGAGCCGGACGTGGACTATCCCGCGACGCTCGCCCGCGATCACGTCAACCTGATCGTGATGGCCGACGCGGACACGGCAGCCTGCCCGCCCCCGGTCGGCTCGTCCTGATCGCGGCATGGGCGCAGTCGTCCTCGAGAATGCACAGGTACGTGCCGAGATCGCGCCCGAGCAGGGCGCTCGCGTGAGCTCGCTGCGCGATCGGCGTTCCGGGCGCGACCTGCTCTACCGGCGACACGATGAACGATGGGACCCGGATCGCTACCTGCCCACGCTCGCGGGCGGCTGGGATCAGATGTTCCCGAACGACGACGTCTGGCTGGACTGGCCGGTGCACGGTGCGCTCTGGAACGCCACCTTCGCCACGGTCGAGACGTCATCGTCCGCGGTCGCGCTGCGCTGCAGCCTGGAGGCGCCGCGAATCGAGATCGAGCACCGCTACGAATTGCTCACCCCGCCCCGCGCCGGCGTCCGCCTGACGACGGCCGTGCACGCCGTCGCGCCGGTCGGGCCCTTCCTGTGGGCGACCCACCCGATGCTGGCAGTCGCGCCCGGCTGGCGCATCTCGGTCGGCGACGCCGCGCTCGAGGCCGACCGCCTCGACCCAGGCCGCGTACGGCCGGGGCCCGTCGACGCCGCCGGGCGCGCGGCCATCCTGTGCCTGCCCGAGGGCCGCCAGGGCTGGCAGGAGGTCGTCTACGCGCGGGCGTCCGGAGAGGCCTCGGTCGAGAGTCCCGACGCGCGCAGCCGCACCCGCGTACGCTGGGATGAGCGCTTTTTCCGGCACCTCTGGATCGTGACCTTGAGCGGTTTCGAGACCGTCGACCTGGCCCTCGTCCTGGAGCCGTGCACGACCAGGCCGTACCGCCTCGACGAGGCGATCGCGGGGTCGCAGGCGGCGACGCTGGACGCCGGCGCTCGGCGGACGTTCTGGAGCGAGGTCGAGTCGCTCGACGCGACCTGACGTACGGCGCCCTGGACGGCGCCAGCCCGACGGCGACCACGGTGCCGTATCGTCGGCGGCCGTGGCCGCTGACTCTCTGAATCGCGCCGGACCGATCGTCGTCGTCGGGTCCCACGTGGCGGGCCTCGTGCTCGAGGTGGACGCGGTGCCGCGCGAGGGCGAGAGCGTCCTCGGGCGCGGATTCGCCGAGCCGGAAGACGGCGGCAAGGCCACGAACCAGGCGGTGGCGGCGGCCAAGCTGGGCGCGCCCGTCCGCCTGGTGACGCTGCTCGGGGACGACGAGCGAGGCGACCGCTGGCGCGAGATCCTCGCCGGCTACGGCATGGACACGACATTCGTCATGCAGCAGCCAGGGCCGACCGACGTCGGCTTCGTGCTCCTGCCTCCGAGCCGGATTCCGGCGATCGCGAGCTCGATCGGGCTGAGCGTCGCACTCGAGGCCGCGTTGATCGAGCGCGGTCGCGGTGCGATCGACGATGCCTCGCTCGTGATCTGCCAGCTCGAGGCGCCGCACGGCTGTGCCCTCGCCAGCTTCCGCCTGGCGCGTGCCGCGGGCGCGCGGACGCTGCTCAACCCCGCACCCGCAGGGCAACTGCCACCGGAGCTGCTGGCGCTGACCGACGTGCTGATCCCGAACGAGCACGAGGCGGCCGTGCTCGCCGGGCGCGAGAGCGCGCCGGCGGAGCTCGCGGAGCTGTTATGCGAGCGGCGCGGCGGCGCGGCGGTGATCGTCACCGCGGGCGGCGACGGATGCTACGTCGCGACGGGAGGACCGCCCGAGCATCTGCCGGCGCCGCGGGTCGTGGTGGCGGACACGACGGGCGCGGGCGATGCGTTCA
>JALYLC010000234.1 GCA_030774435.1 Actinomycetota bacterium | reverse complement strand
CGCTTCCTGCCGCCAGCCCTTGCAGCGCAGCTCACCGCCGCGCTGGGCCTTGATGTTGCGGTCGGTCGAGATCGCCACTAGCCAGCCTCCTCCTTGCGCAGGGGGCGCACCACGCACCCCGAGCCGGGTCGCGCGCGCACCTCGCCGCCATTGAAGACGGTGCTGCCGCGCACGAGTACCTGCTTGACACGCCCTGTCACATCACGACCATGGTACGGGCTCCAGCCCGCATGGCAGATGAGCTCGCGCTCATCGATGCGCCATTGCTCGTTCGGATCGAAGATCACGAGATCGGCGTCGGCGCCCGGCGCGATCGCGCCCTTGCGGGGAGCCAGCCCGTAGCGGCGCGCCGGACCCTCGCAGAGCGCATGCAACAGCGTTGCCAGCGGCACGCCGCGGCGCATGACGCCCTCGCTGAAGAGCAGCGGCAGCGTCGTCTCGAGCCCTGGGACGCCGGAGCGAGCAGCGAAGATGTCGGGCACGTCCTTGAGCTCGCGCGCCCAGCCGACGTGGTCCGAGGTGACCTGGTCGACGCGGCCGGCGTCGAGCAGCCGCCAGAGCGACTCCTGCTGGGCGCGCGGGCGGAGCGGCGGGTTGATCTTGGCGCGGCCCGCCTGCCGGCGCAGGTCCTCCTCGTCCAGCACGAGGTAGTGCGTGCAGGTCTCGGCGCTGGCGTCGACGCCGTCGGCCAGCGCGCGCGCCACGAGCGCGAACCCGCGCTCGATGGAGACATGGCAGAGGTGCGTCCGGCAACGCGTCGCGAGGCCGAGCTCCAGCGCGCGGCCGATCGCCTCGCTCTCGGCCACCGGTGGGCGCGCGTCGGCGTGCGCCATCGCATCCGACCGGCCCTCGTCGACCAGCTGAGCGGTCAGGCGTCGCACGATGTCGTCGTTCTCGGGGTGGAAGCAGACGAGCGCGCCGAGCCCCGCGCAGATCCCCATGGCCAGCAGCAGCTCGCCGTCGGGGACGCGCGGGAAGCGGACGGGGTGGGTCTCGAACGTCGACACCTTGAACGCGGCTGCGCCCGCCGAGTGCAACGGCGCGATCTCGTCCAGGCCCCCGCTCGGCGCGACGGTGGCGTAGAGCGCGACGTCCACGTGCGCTTCCGCCTCGACATGCGCGACCTTGGCCTCGAAGCGCGCGAGGCTGTTGACGGGCTCGGGATCGTCATAGGGCATGTCGATGATCGTCGTCACGCCGCCGGCCGCGGCAGTGGCGGTCGCGCGAGCGACGCCCTCGCCGGGCGCGCTGCCCGTGTGCACGTGCGCGTCGACGTGGCCGGGCAGGATGAGGTGCCCGGCCGGCACGTCGATGCGCTCCTCGGCGCTCAGCTCGCCCGGCGCGCCGAGGGCCGCGACGCGCCCCTGCGCGATGCCGATCTCGCCGTCCTCCATGCGCCCTCCCGGCAGCGCGAAACGGCCTCTCACGACGAGGTCCAGCATTGCCTGAGTCTACGAACGTTCCCGGGTAAGCTCGCGCCATGGGCCAGCACGCGATCGTCCAGATCGACAGCGAGCATCCCAGCAAGTACGGCCTGCCGTCCCAGCGCTGGAGTGCGCGCCTGCAACGCCGCCTGCAAGCGGCGTCGGGCCGGCCCGTAGAGGTCGTCCCGTACCTCGAGGCGCGCGATCTGAGCCAGGCCGAGGCGATCGTGATCTCCGGCTCGGCCGCTCCCTGGGCCGCGCACGACCCGGCAGCACTCGATCGCCTGGGCGAGGTCGTGCGCGCGAGCGGCAGGCCCGTGCTCGGCATCTGCGCGGGCATGCAGCTGCTCGGGCGCTTCGCCGGCGGTCGCATCGAGCACGCGGCCGAGCCCGAGATCGGCGAGCTCGAGATCGAGATCGTCGAGCGCGACGGCCTCTTCAGCGACCTCAGCGAGCGACCGCGCGTGTTCCACTACCACTTCGACGAGCTGATCGACCTGCCCGACGGCTTCCGCATCCTGGCCTCGACCGAGCGCTGCCGGCTGCAGGCGATCGCGAGCGAGGAGCGCGGCTGGTGGGGGACGCAGTTCCATCCCGAGTCGTATCGCTCGGCCAACCCCGAAGGCGCCTCCATCCTGCGCAGGTTCTTCGAGCTGGCCGGCGGCCGGTGAACCTGGACGACGTCGACGGCCGCTTCGGCGAGGCCTGGGCGGGCGCGGCCCCGAACGGCAGCCACATCAACCTCGTGATCGGGCGGCGCGGCTCGCCGACGGCCGCAGCAGCGGCCGCCTCGATGGCCGACGTGCGGCCCGGACATGCGCCGCTTCTGCTGTGCCTCGGCGCCGGCAACCTGGTGCGGCCCGCGACCGTGGTGCGCAACAAGACGACGATCGACAGCGAGCACCTCGGGTTCCTGACCTGGGGGGCGGCACAGCTCGGCATCGGCCAGGGCGTGTGCGACGCCGTCGAGGAGGGGCTGATCCCGCTCGACCACGTCGACGACGTCGTGCTGCTGATCGCCGTCCACGTCGATGGCGCCGGTGACGACCACACGGCCGTCCGCGAGGCGAATCGCCGTGCGACCCGCGACGCGATCGCCGACGCCCTGCTGGCCGATCACCGCGAGCGCGCTCTGGAGATCCTGGCCTCACGCGAGACGGCGCGCAACCGCTTCTACCGCGGCGATTGACCGACTCGCGGCGTGCATAAATT
>JALYLC010000233.1 GCA_030774435.1 Actinomycetota bacterium | reverse complement strand
AGCCACTTCCCCCCGAGCAAGGTCACGGAAGGGTGGGATGGTTCGGTGGGGGAAGTGGCTAACGACGACGTTATCGGGGGAAGTAGCTACGGAACCGGTCGGGACTGAACGGAGCCAGGTCGTGGCTCGGGGGCTCGCCGGCCACGAGCTCCGAGACGAGGCGCGCCGTCACGGGCGCGAGCGAGAGGCCTTTCATCGCGTGACCGGTGGCGAGGATCAGCGCAGGGACGCGGACGGGACGCCCGATCACCGGGAGCCCGTCCGGGGTGCAAGGGCGTAGGCCGGCCCAGATCTCGCCGCCGCGGCGGTCCTGCTGACCGAGCAGCACCCGCCCGGCGGCCCGTCGGATCGCCTCGATGCGAGCCATGCTCACGCTCAGGTCGAGGCCGGGGAGCTCGAGCGTTCCTGCGATGCGAAGCCGCCCTGCGAGAGGTGTCGCCACCAGGCGGGCCTCGTGGATCCACACGGGAACGCGGGGGTCGCCCGCCGTCGGCGTGAGGTCGACGTGATAGCCCTTCCCGCCCGTGAGCGGGACAAAGATGCCGAGGCCGCGGGCGAGCCTCGCCGTCCACGCGCCCGCCGCCAGCACGACCGTCTCCGCCCGGTACTCGCGCTCGCGCGTCTCGACGATGATTGCCCCGTTCCGGCGCCGGAGCGCTCGGACCTCCGTCCCTGTCCGGAGGTCGGCACCGGCCGTGGCGGCCGCCTCGCCGATCGCGTGCACGTAGCGCAGCGGGTCGAGATGCGCGTCGTCCGGGTAGAACACGGCGCCTGCGAGCCCAGGGCGCAGGGCCGGCTCGAGCCCGCACGCTTCTTCGGCCGAGAGCACCCGCGCGCGTAGGCCCGACGTCTCGGCCTCGCGCCTGGCGGACGCGAAGCTCTCCTCCAGCTCGTAGACGTCGAGGGTTCCCCGCCGCTCGAAGCCGGTGCCATGCGCGGCGAGCTGCGCGTGCAGGTCGAGGCTGGCGAGGCTGAGCCCGCGGATCGCGCGCATCCCCCGGTCGGCACGCTCGAGACTGCAGGCTGCCGCGAAGCGCGCGAGCCATGGCAGCCCGGCGGGCCTCCGCCGCAGGGAGAACGGCGTGTCGGGCCGCAACAACGAACGCAGGCCCTGCCGGAGTGCGGCCGGAGTGGCGAGTGGCATCGAGTGGCTCGGGCAGATCAGGCCGGCATTACCTGCCGAGCAGCCGGAGGCGAGAGCCTCGCCGCGCTCGAGCAGCGTCACGCGCGCGCCTCGCAGAGCAAGCTCGTAGGCCGTGCTTACCCCGATCGCCCCGCCGCCCACGATGACGATGTCCGGCTCCACGGGTGGAGAACCTAGCGAAGGGCGGCGTCCGATGGCGCAGGTTCGAGCTTGGCTGCGGCGGGCACATCTGGGATCATCGGCGGCGGGCAACGGAAGGGATCGTGAGCGAGGCGTCTGACGCCAACCGCACTGCAATCGAGCGTGTGCTTGCAAGCGAGCCCTGGCTCGTCGGCGTCAGGCCGGCGGGCGAGGTCGTGCCGCGGTTCGAGCAGAATCTGATCCTGCACGCGGCGCCGGCCGCGCCGTGGAACGAGCTCTCGCCGCTGCTCCGCGGCGGCCTCATCGGCGCCGCGCGCTTCGAGGAGCTCGCCGAGTCGTCAGAGGAGGCCGAGGCAAAGCTGCACGCGGGCGAGATCGTGCTCGGGGCTGCTCAGGATCACTCCGCCATGGCCGGCGGAGTCGGCTCGATCAGCGCGTCACTGCCCGTGCTCGTGCTCGAGGACCGGTCGAACGGCAACCGCGCATTCCACTTCCTGATGGAGGGTTTTGGCAAGACGCTCATCCTCGGAATGTACGACAGCGAGGTGCGCGAGCGTCTCGTCTGGATCCGTGACGAGCTCGCTCCGGCCCTCGACGTCGCGCTCGAGGCGCTCGGGGGGATCGACGCACGAGCGTTGATGGTGGAGGCGCTGCGGCGAGGCGACGAACTGCACAACCGCAACGCGGCGGCAACCTCCATGTTGGCGGAGCTGCTCGCGCCGGCGCTGGCGGCCGAGCCGCCGGCTGTCCGGCAGCGGATCTTCGACTTCCTGCGCGGCAACCCGCAGTTCTTCGTCGGTGTTTCGCTCGCAGCGAGCCGGCTCGCGCTCGACGCCGGGCACGGGATCGCGGGCTCGAGCCTCGTGACGGCCGTCGGAGCGAACGGCAATGAGTGCGGGATCAAGATCTCCGGCCTCGGCGAGCAGTGGTTCAGGGCGCCGGCCGAGGTGCCTGTCGGGGTCTTCCTCGATGGCTTCGGGTCGGCGGATGCGGGCCCGAGCTGCGGCGACTCCCTGTCTGTGGAGTGTGCGGGACTGGGCGCGACCGTCCTGGCGGCCGCGCCGGCGCTCTGGCCGCTCGTCGACGCGGACGAGTCGCGGGCGCGCAGGATCTTCGAGGAGACGGCGCGGATCTCACTCGGTGAGCATCCGCACTACCGCGTGCCCCTATTCGGCAACGTCGGCGCGCCGACCGGAATCGACCTGCTCCGCGTCGTCGAGACCGGCATCCGGCCGGTGATCGACATCGTGATGGTTCACCGTCAGCCTGGGCTCGGGCTGATCGGTTTCGGACTGACCTCTCCGCCGGCCGGCTGCTTCGAGCAGGCTGCCGAGGCTTTCCACCTACGGTACGACCAGGCGAATTGATCTAATCGAGCACGTGGCGCGGCGCTCGAGACCGTCCGGGTTTCGCTTTGCGTGCGGGCGGCCGCCGGCTG
>JALYLC010000232.1 GCA_030774435.1 Actinomycetota bacterium | reverse complement strand
GCGCGAGCCGGCGCATCGCGCAGGGCCTGCTCGAGCGGCTCGACGCCGACGGCGTCACGCGCCGCGTCGGCGACCGCCGCGTGCTGCGGCGCCGCTGACCGGGAACTGCCTGCAGCAGTGAGTTTTTTCGAATGCTTTCGTAAGGCTTCCGCATTCCCGTTCGGAGATTCGGTGGCGTCGGTTACGGTGCCCCGCAGGGCCGGCCACGACGGAAGGGGGAGGCCCGTGAACCGGAGCTGCCGCCTGCTCGTCCTGAGCGCACTGGCACTCGCATGCACGCCGGCGACGGCAGGCGCGTCGCTCAAGGTCTCTGCCTGGACGTCTGGCGAGCGACTCGCCGTCGCTCGCGACGGCAGCGCGCAGATCACCTGGCGCGAAGGCGGCAGGACGCGGACAGCCGTCGTGCGCGGCAACCGCATCAGATACCGCGCGACCATCGGCCGCCGCCACATCGGGCGCCACATCGCACCCGACGTCGCGTACGGCCGCGACGAGGTCGTGCTGCGGAACGGCACGCATTACGCGCTCCAGCGCGTCCGGCGGCTCGGCCAGCTCGGCCGGATGGGCGCGCCGGAACTGCGCTTCGCGCGCTGGCGGGGCGAGCAGCCGCGACTGTCGCTGACGAGCGAATGGGCCTACAACGGCCGCTTCCCGCGCATCTGCGGGACCGCGACCTACCACGGCCGGGCCTTCTTCGGAGGCGCGCACACGCTCAGCGGCCGGCCCCTCGACGCCTTCGGGCGTAACGTCTACATCGACGTCCTGCGCAGCACCGGCTGGTTCCGGATCATGGGCGTGCTCACCCGCCCCAGGGGCTTCGCGCTCCTGATCCGGGAGACGGCGTGGCGCGGGCGGCTCTACCGCGCCCTCGTGCCCGGCCCAAACGTCGACGGCGACGTGGCGCCCGACGTCACCGCCAGTGCGCCGCTCCCCGCGCGCGGCGCGACAAGCGCATGCCCGTTCGCGACGGGCGTGTACCGAAACGCCTGATCAGGCCGTCTCGATCGCCTCGGCCATGTCGATCAGCCGCTCGATCTCGGCGAAGCCCGCATCCCAGCAGTCGTCGCGCGTGATGTCGAGGCCGATGCCGGCGAGCTGCTCCTGGGGCGAGGCGGCGCCGCCGATCGAGAGGAAGTCGAGGTACGGCCCGACGAACGCGTCGCCGTCCTCGCGATAGCGCGCGTAGAGCGCGAGGCTCGCGAGGTGCGCGAAGACGTAGGCGTACGTGTAGAAGCGCGTGTGGATGAAGTGCGGGATGTAGGCCCAGCCGAAGCGATACCCGGCGGGCAGCTCGACCGCGTCGCCGTAGTACGGCCGGTTGGTCTCGAGCCAGACATCGCTGAGGCGCTCGGGCATGAGCGCCTTGCCCTCGGCGCGAAGCCCGTAGGCACCCTGTTCGTAGCGCACCATGTGGGTCTGCCGGAACACGGTCGCGAACGCCGTCTCCACGCTGCTCGCAAGCAGCCCGAGCCGCACCTGCGTGTCATCGCCGGCCGCTGCCAGCAGCCGCTCGGTGACGATCAGCTCGGCGAACGTGGAGGGCACCTCGGCGAGCGCCAGCGGGGGGTGGTGGGAGAGAGCGGTCTGCCGCTCGCCGGCCAGCTGGAACTGCATCGCGTGGCCGATCTCGTGCGCGAGCGTGCGCACGTCGTCCATCTGATCGGTGAAGTTCAGCATGATGTACGGCAGGGCGTCCTGCGCGATGGACGCGCAGAACGCACCCCCGCGCTTGCCCGAGCGCGGCTCGGCGTCGATGCGGTTGTCGCGGTAGAGGCCGTGCGCGACCGCGCCGATGCGCGGCGAGAAGTCGTCGAGCGCGCTGGACACGAGCGACTTCGCATCCTCGTAGGCGACCGCGCGCGTGGATCCGAGCGGCGCGTACTGGTCGCCGAGCGAGAGCTTCTCCAGCCCGAGCAGCTTGGCCTTGTGGCGGAACCAGCGGTGCGCGAGATGCTGATGGCGCTCGACGGCTGCGAGCAGCACGTCGACGGCCGCGCTCGGCAGCTCGTTGTCGAGGTCGCGCGGCTCGCGCGGTCCCTTGTAGCCGCGCACGCGATCGAGCACGAGGCGGTCCGCGACCAGCGAGTCGTAGATGTGGGCGAGCACCGGCGTCTCGGGCTCGAGCGCCGTGAACAGGGCCTCGTAGGCCGTGAGGCGCACCTCGCGCTCGGGAGACCGCACGCGTGCCATGACCTCGTCGATCGTGCGATCGGCGCCGTCGAACGGCACGCGCAGGGTCGAGGTGATCTGGTCGAAGAGCGTGTGCCAGGCTCCCGCGGCGGCGGGATCGCGCTCGCCGAGCATCTCCTCCTCGGGCTCGCTCCGCGTATGCGGGGCGAAGCGGCGTGCGCTCGCCAGGTAGTGACGGTCGCGCGCGAGCCGCTCGTCGGTCAGTACCCGCGTCGCGTACTCGTCGTCGACGGCGATCCACTCCAGCTCGAAGAAGCGCAGCAGGTTCTGGAACTCGACGAGCGCCATGTCGACGGCCGCGTTGAGGTCGCGCTCGTCCTCGCCGTTCACGTTCGTGGTCAGGCGGAGCCCGGCGTAGGAGCCGAGCCGCGAGACGCGGTTGTCGAGCGACGCGAGCTCCTCGAGTGCCGTCGCGAGCTCCGGCGCCTCCAGCTCGGCGACGCGCCCGCGGTAGCGCTCGCGGAACGTGCGCGCGGTCTCGAGGAGCGGGGGGATCGCGGCGCGCGCCGCATCCGAGTCGCCGAACAGCGGGGTGAGATCCCAGTGGACGCCTGCGCTGGTGGTCGTGGTCGTCTGGCTCATCGCCCGGCACCGTAGCGTGCGCCCGGCGCTACTGATCCAGGAACCAGCGCTCCAGCCGGGGCCGCAACTCGTCCTCGCTGAAGGGCAGCGCCGCCTCGGCCTCGCCGACCTCGCGCGAGACGTCGAGGTCGGCCGAGAGCGCCGCGTTGGCGGCCTCGAGCGCGTCCTGCATCTCGTAGCCGCGAAACACCCAGTCGTCGTCGCGCACGAGGCTCGGATTCTCCCGCGAGCTCAGGTCGACGACCCGCCCCACGCCCCAGATCCCGCCGGGCAGCCAGTCGATCCAGATGCGCACTTCCTCGCGGACGCCGTGATCGTCACGACCGCCCAGCGTTCGCTCGGCGAAGTGCCTCGACGCGCGATCCCTGTCCGCATGCACCGAACAAGCACGCTAGCCGCGGGCGCGCCGCCGCGCAAGGCTTGTAGGCTGCTGCGATGACAGCCACGGAAGACGCTCTCGTTCGCTACGTCGTGCGCGAGGTCGAGACGGGCCGGCCGCTCGCGGAAGTCATGGCCGATCCGTACGTGACCAATCGCGCCGGCCAGCTCGACACCCGGCGTCTGCTCGACAGGCCGGAGGTCATCGCCGCCGTCGGCGAGGACGTCCTGGACAACCTGCGCTCCAAGCTCGGGCTGCTCTAAGAGCGCATTACTAGATGATCGTGGTGTCTGGAGCGGCTGGATCGGCCTGCAGTCAATCGCCAGGGCGCGCTATCGGAGGCGTGGGTTTGATGCGTGGTGGGGTGCGCCCGGCAATTGACTTCCGTCCGACCCGGGCGCTCGCTCGCTGCGCGAGGCGGGCCCGGGGCTTCATCCACCCCAGCCGCACACGCTCATTTAGAAATGCGCTCTACGCGATCAGGCGCGGCAGGGTGCGCGCCTCGGAGATCCAGCCGGCCAGTACCTTCTCGGACGGCACTCGGCGTACGAGCGGGTGCTCTGCGTTGGTTTGCGCGAGCAGGGTCGCGAGCCGTGCGGGGC
>JALYLC010000231.1 GCA_030774435.1 Actinomycetota bacterium | reverse complement strand
GGACGGCGGGCGCGGCCGCCCCGCCGTCGACGTGGCCGCCGCCGCCCGCGCACTGGTCGCCCTCGGCGACGCGATGGCGGCACACCCCGAGATCGCCGAGCTCGAAGTCAATCCCCTGCTCGTCACGCCGCGGGGCGCGATGGCGCTCGACGCGCGCGTGGCCCTGAGTTCCAAGCCCACCGAATGAGGTCACTGTGGACCTGCGCCTGACACCCGACCTGATCGAGATCCGCGAGCGCTCGCGCCGCTTCTGCGACGAGTGGCTGATCCCGTTCGAAAACGAGACCGAAGAGGCCGGCTCGCTCTCGATGGAGAGCTACGCGCGCATCAGGGAGGCCGTGCTCGAGGCACGGCTGAACGCCATGAACATGCCCATCGAATGGGGCGGCCAGGGCTTCTCCATCCTGCAGCAGGTCGTCGCTCTGGAGCAGCTCGGGCGCGTGACGAACGCGCTCTGGGCTTGCGTCTGGCGGCCCGCGCAGGTGCTCGAGCACTGCACGCCCGCGCAGCGCGCGCGCTTTCTCGAGCCCGAGTGCCGCGGCCAGCGACGCTACGCGTATGCGATCACAGAGCCGAATGCGGGCTCCGACGTCGCGCACCTGGAGACCGTGGCCAGGCGCGTCGACGGCGGCTGGAGCATCAGCGGCGAGAAGTGGTTCGTGACCGACGCCGACATCGCCGACTACCTGATCGTCGTGGCCGAGGCCGAGGGCCACGGCCAGACCTGCTTCCTGGTCGACAGCGACGCCGCCGGCGTGCGCGAGACGCGTCGGCCGCGCTACATGCACACGTTCGCGTTCGAGCATCCGGAGTACGTCTTCGAGGACTGCTTCGTCCCCGACGACC
Source organism: Actinomycetota bacterium (assembly GCA_030774435.1). Lineage (GTDB taxonomy): Bacteria > Actinomycetota > Thermoleophilia > Gaiellales > JALYLC01 > JALYLC01. Next base: position 6,810 of record JALYLC010000231.1, on the reverse strand, counting down.
AGGTGCTGGGCGCGCCCGGGCAGGGCAACGACCTCTCCAAGGACTGGTTCACTGACGAGCGCCTGATGATCGCTGCGCGCTGCCTGGGCGGCGCCGAGCGCGCGCTCGAGACCGCGCTCGCATATGCCCAGGAGCGCGTCCAGTTCGGCGGCCCGATCATCGACAACCAGGGCGTCTCCTTCCCGCTCGCCGACTGCGCCGTCGAGATCGCCGCCACGCGCGCGCTGACGTATCAGGTGGCGTGGGAGTGCGGAACCGGGCTCGATCGCAAGACGATCCACGCCAAGGCGTCGCAGGTCAAGCTCTATGCGAGCGAGATGGCCGGCCGCGTCGTCGACCGCTGCGTACAGGTGCTCGGCGGGCGCGGCTACATGCGCGAGAACCCGTGCGAGCGACTCTACCGCGATCTGCGCGTCGACCGCATCTGGGAGGGCACCAGCGAGATCCAGCGCATGGTGATCGTCAACGAGCTGCGCAAGCGCGGCCCCGCCGCGGTCACCGCCTGGCCGGTGTGAACGGGCGATGCGGCCGTCGGTCGAGGAGGAGCGGCGCGAGCAGCTGATCGCGGCTGCCGCGCGCGTGATCGCGCGCAGCGGCTACGACGCCGCGACCGTGCGCGACGTGGCGCGGGAGGCGGGCGTCTCGACGGGCGTCATCGCCTACTACTTCGAGGGCAAGGACGACCTCTTCGCGCACGTACTGCGCGCTGCCTCGCGAGCGTTCCGGGCGCGCCTCGAGCGCGCACGCGACGCTGCCGAGACGCCTCGGCAGCGCCTGCTCGCGCTGGCCGAGGCGGCCACCCCGGCCGATGACGAGGCGGCGCGCGCCCACGCGCTGTGGATCGACTTCTGGGCGCGCGCGGCGCGCGACCCCGAGCTGGCAGGACTCACCGCACGGCTCTACGACGGCTGGCGCAGCGAGATCGCCGAAGCGGTGCGCGACGGCCAGCGCGCCGGCGCGTTCCGCAGCGACGCGGACCCCGAGGCGTTCGCCCGCGGTTATGCGGCCGCAGCAGACGGCCTCGCCACCCACGTGGTGCTGCATCGCGGCGTCGTCTCGCCCGACGACATGCGCACAGCGTGCGCGGCGCTCGTCGACGCGCTCGCCAGCTAAGACGTACTAGGAGAATGATCGTGGCGTTCGGAGGTCTCGAATCGCCTGCGGTCTGCGGCGATCCTGGGCCCGCGCAAAGTGCCGCGCGGCTCCGGGGAACTGGGTCGAGTGGTGAGATCCGTGGCGCTCGGCGATGCGGTTACGGGAGCGGCGGCAGAGCAGTCTGGTCTGCCGGCAGCGACGCGGGCGTGTCGCCGAACGCCGGATAGCGCGGGTTGACGAGCAGGATGTAGGCGTTCGTGCGGGCGCTGAAGCGGAGACAGAACAGGCCGAGCGTCTGCATGCCGTTCGGCACGCTCCCCAGGATCAGGGCGACGATCCAGTTGCCGATCGCGAGCAATTCGAGCAGGTACTGCAGGACGCCCGACACGAACCAGCACGGGATCGCGAGGATCAGGCGGAAGAACACGCCGAGGCGCCCCTGCTGCACCGGCGGGTCGATCTCGAGGTCGACCGGGTACGTCCCGCCCGAGCCGAACGGCGGGAACGGATCGGCGAGGATCGTCCCGTACGCCGTGACTCGCACGGAGTAGCGGATGAAGCCCGCGATGAAGGTGTGCATGCCCTCGGGTACGCGCCCGGTGAAGAGCGCCGCGAACCAGGCGATCACGGCCACGATGTAGGCGGCGATCCCGTAGAGGGCGAGCACGATCACGTGCGGGATCAGCAGGAAGATCCTGAAGAACACCGTCAAGCGCGAACGCCCGAGATCCTGACCGCCGACCAGCCGTACGGGATACGAGGAAGTGCTCATGCCTTCAGCCTAGAGCGCACGGCGGCGTGCGTCGCCGCCCGATCGGTTACGTGAGGCCTTCGCGCGCCTCGCGCACGAGCATCACGGCCTCCGGGAAGAGCACGCGGATCGCATCGCGCACCTGCGCGGCCTGCTCCTCGGGCGTGCCCGAGAGATCGAGGCGAGCGATGCTCGCGACGGTCATCTGCACCGCGAGGTTGATCGCATTGTCGGCCCAGCCGACCTTCTGGGCGGTCTGCATCTGCTCTGCCATGTCCTGCAGGTGCTTCTGCATGTCACCCGGGTCGCCGAACATCCCGAACGGGAATCCGCCTTCCATCACGCTCTCCTCAAGCCGCTGAATCGTCTGAGGGAACGTTAGACGGTCTTCCTTCGAAATCCGTACCTACGTGATCTCGCGCAGCGTCATCGAATTGATGCGCACCGGCTCGCTGGGAGGGCCGTCGCCGCGGCCGAGCGCATCGATGGCCGTGATGGTGGCGAGCGACGCCTCGTCACGGGCGTGGCCGAGGATGCCGTACTCCGCGGGCAGCCCCTCGCCGCTCTTGCCGGAGATGACGAAGAACTGCGATCCGGACGCGCCGGGCGGGGCCATCGCCGTCTTCGCCATGGCGAAATCGCCGACCTTGTACTCGTAGAAGCGCGGCGGCGTGCCGACCACGTCGTAACCGGGGCCGCCCGTGCCGGTGCCGTTCGGGCAGCCGCCCTGCAGCACGAACCCCGGCACGACGCGATGGAACGAGAGTCCGTCGTAGAAGCCTTTGCCGGCCAGGAAGGCGATCGAGTTGGGGATCGGCCCGCCCAGGTCGGGGTCGAGCACGGCGCTGATCGGGCCGTGCGAGGTGTCGAGGTCGAGCGCGTAGCGCTTGCCCTCCACGAGCACCTGCTCGGGTGCGGAGTAGCTCGTCATTGGTTCCAGTCCTCTCCGGGTTCGAGACTGCGGCAGAAGCGCGCAACCAGCTCGATCGCGAGCTCCACATCGCGCAGGTCACACGTCTCCGAGGGAGAGTGCATGTACCGCAGCGGGATGCCCACGAGGCCGCACGGCACGCCGGCCCCGACTTCCTGGACGGCCTCGCTGTCGGTCCACGACACGCTGCCGTCGGCCTCGAGCGTATGCGAGATGCCCGCGTCGCGGGCGACGGAGATGAGCCGCTGGGCGACACCCTCGTGCTGAGCCGCTCCGCGTGAGATCGACGGGCCCGAGCCGAGTGCCCGTGAGCCGGTCACGCGCGCCTGGTCGCTGTTGGGGTAGTCGTCCGTGTGGGTCACGTCGAGCGTGATCGCGAGGTCGGGCTCGGCGGCGAACGCCGCGGTGCGCGCACCGGCGTAGGAGGTCTCCTCGCGCACCGACGCGACGGCGATGACCTCCGCCTCGAGGTCGCCGGCCGCGGCAGCGCGCCGGGCCGCCTCGAGCACGACGAGCGCGCCGAGGCGGTTGTCGAGCGCGCGCGAGGCCAGCCGCCGTCCGCGCAATTCCACCGGCGTCGCAGCCATGACGACCGGGTCGCCGATCTGCACGGCCGCGTTGGCGTCGGCGCGATCGCTCGCCCCGATGTCGACCCAGAGGTCGTGGACGAGAGGCACGCGCTTGCGCTCCTCCTCGCTCAGGAGGTGGCGCGCCGCCTTGCCCATGACCCCCGGGACGGCACCCGCTGAGGTCATCACGGTCACGCGCTGGCCGACCAGGACGGCCGGATCCCAGGCGCCGATCTCCCCCACGAACAGCACCCCGGAGGAGTCGACGTGCTTGACGACCAGCCCGATCTCGTCGATGTGGCCGACGAGGGCCACGCGCGGGCTGCCGCCCGCATTGACGGTCGCGAACGAATTGCCGAGCGCGTCGCCGCGCACGTCTGCGAATTCACCTGCCGCCGCCCGCCAGATGTCGGCTGCCGGCCGTTCGTAGCTCGAGGGTCCCGCGGCGCGCAGCAAACTGTCCAGCAAGACGCGGGACCGCGCGTCGATGCCCTCCTCCGTCATGCCGGGAAAGATAGTTGAATGCTCCACGGGCGGCTGCGCAGGCGGCACCGGGTAGGATCGCCCGTGGCATGGAACGGATCGCGATCACCGGTATCGGCAGCGTCTCGCCGGTCGGGCTCTCCACGGACGAGGCCTGGGAGGCGCTCCTCGCGGGGCGCTCCGGCATCGCCGAGATCACGCAGTTCGACGCGAGCGAGATGCCCATCCGGGTGGCCGGCGAGGTCAAAGGATTCGACCCCGTCGCCGTGGCCGGGGCCAAGGAAGCCCGCCGCATGGATCGCAACGTGCTGCTCGCGCTGGCGGCCGCGCAGCAGGCGTCGGACGACGCGTCGCTGGTCGTGGACGACCCGACTCGCGCCGGCGTGCTGTTCGGCACCGCGATCGGCGGCTTCCACACGATGATGGAGCAGCACGACATCCTGCGCGATCGCGGCTGGGAGCGGGTTGCGCCGTGGTTCCTGCCGCAATGCCTCCCCGACGTCGCGAGCGGCGCGATCGCCACGCTGCTCGGGCTGCGCGGCCACAATCTCGCACCGATCTCGGCCTGCTCGACGGGCGCGCACGCCGTCATGGAGGCTGCCGAGCTGATCCGGCGCGGCGATGCAGACGTCGTCTTGGCGGGCGGCGGCGAGGCCTGCATCCACCCGCTGATCATCGCGGGCTTCACGACCATGAAGGGCCTCGGCGCACCGCGCCCGGGCGAGGGGCCGGAGACGGCCTCGCGCCCGTTCGACGCGACGCGCGACGGGTTCGTCTGCGCCGAGGGCGCCACCGTCCTCGTGCTGGAGTCGGTCGAGCGCGCGGAGCGGCGGGGCGCGCGCATCCACGCGGAGGTCGTTTCCGGTGGCAACACGAACGACGCCTACCACGCCGTCACGCCGCGGCCTGATTCGCTGAGCGTGGTGACGATGATGCGCATCGCGCTCGAGAAGGCCGGCATCGAGCCGTCCGCGATCGACTACATCAATCCGCACGGCACCTCCACCCCGCAGGGCGACGCCGCCGAGACGAAGGCCATCAAGGAGATCTTCGGCGACCACGCGCACAAGCTCGTCATCTCGTCGACGAAGTCGGCCACCGGCCACCAGTTCGGCGGCGCGGGCTCGTTCGAGGTCGCGGTCTGCGCGCTGGCGCTGCGCGACCAGATCGTGCCGCCGACGCTCAACTACCGCGACCCCGACCCCGAGTGCGACCTCGACTACGTGCCCGAGGGCGCGCGGAAGGTCGAGCTGGAGTACGCGCTCTCGAACTCCATGGGTCTCGGCGGCCACAACGGCTGCGTCGTGCTGCGCCGCTACCGCGGCTGAGCGCCATGCATATAAAGGGGTCTGACCCCTTTATATGCAGACCCGCCGCTTCGCTCAGGCGGGGATCTGGCCGGCGCCGCGCACGACGTACTTCGTCGTCGTGATGTCGGCCAGGCCGACCGGGCCGCGGGCGTGCAGCCGGGCGGTCGAGTTGCCGATCTCTGCGCCGAAGCCGAACTCGCCGCCGTCGGTGAAGCGCGTCGACGCGTTGACGTACACGCAGGCGCTCGAGACGCCGAGCACGAAGGCGTCGGCCGCCGCGATGCTCTCGGTCACGATCGCCTCCGAGTGGCCGGTCGAGTAGCGCTCGATGTGGTCGATCGCCTCCCCCACCGAGCCCACCGTGCGCACCGCCAGGACGAGGTCGAGGAACTCGGTCGCCCAGTCATCTTCGTCGGCCGGCAGGCTCGGCGCGCCGAGCGCGGCCGCGGCCTCCTCGTCAGCGCGCAACTCGACACCGGCCTCGGCCAGCTCCGCGCCGATCGGCCCGAGCAGGGGCAGCGCGTCGCGGTGCACGAGCAGCGTCTCGCAGGCGTTGCAGACGCCCGGCCGCTGGGTCTTCGCGTTGATCACGATCGGCAGCGCCTTGGCCGGATCGGCATCGGCGTGCAGGTAGACGTGGCAGTTGCCGCCGGCCGCGACGAGCACGGGAACACGGGCGTGCTCGAGCAGGAACTTCTTGAGCTCCTCGCCGCCGCGCGGGATCACCACGTCGCAGGCCAACGGATCGGCGACGATCGCCGCCAGCTCCTCGCGCGAGGCCTCGAGCGGCACCACGGCGTCCTCGGGCAATCCCGCGGCCTTGAGGCCGTCACGCACGCACCGCAGCAGCGCGGCGTTGGTGGCCCGCGCGCTCGTCGAGCCTCGCAGCAGGCAGGCGTTGCCGCTCTTGAGGCACAGGCTGGCGACGTCGACGGTGACGTTGGGCCGGGCTTCGTAGACGACGAGGAGCACGCCGAGCGGCACGCGGACCTTCTGGACGTCAAGGCCGTTCGGCAGCCGCCAGCCCGTCACGACCTGACCCACGGGATCGTCGAGCGCGGCGACGGCCCGCACCGCATCGCAGAGCGCCAGGACGCGGTCGCTGTCGAGCGTGAGCCGGTCGAGCAGCGCACTCGACTGGCCCGAGGCGCGCGCCGCTGTCAGATCCTCGGCGTTGGCCTCGACGATGGCCGCCGAGTCGCGCTCGATCGCCAGGGCGATCTGCTCGAGCGCCGCATCCTTGGCACCGCGGCCGAGCTTCGCCAGCGCCCGCGCTGCGGCGCGGGCGCGGGTGCTCGCAGATTCAGTCGTCACGGCCATCGTGCAGGACCAGGTTATCGCGGTGAATGGCTTCCGGTACCCCGGCGATGGCCGAGTGCTGGCCGGCCGCGCGGCGAAGCTCGGCGCTCCCCATCGCCACGACGCCCGTCGCGAACACCTCGCCTCCGAGCGTGCACACGCGCACGGCGTCGCCCGCGCGGAAGTTCCCCTCGACCCGCTTGACGCCCACCGGCAGCAGGCTCGCGCCGCGCGAGAGCAGCGCTGTGCGCGCACCCGCATCGACCAACACGCGCCCGGCGGGCGGCTTGCCGTAGCGCAACCACAGCTTCCAGGCCGAGACCGGCCGGCGCGCCGCGGTGAAGCGCGTGCCCACCGCTCGCCCAGCGATGG
>JALYLC010000230.1 GCA_030774435.1 Actinomycetota bacterium | reverse complement strand
AGCCGGCACCGGCCGCCAGCAGCACGCCGCCGATCATCCCGGACCGCGGCCCGCTGCGAGCCGCCGGGGCGTGCGGGCGAAGCGGCCGTAGGCGAACACCGACCAGTCGAAGCTGCGCACCTGGCCGTCGACGACGAGCTCGGCCGTGCCGCGGCCGAGCGAGGGTGCGAGCTTGAAGCAGTGCCCCGACATGCCGGTCGCGATGATCAGGTTCGCGCGACCTGGGATGCGGTCGATGACGGGGTTGCCGTCGGGCGTGAAGTCGTAGAAGCTCGACCAGGAGCCGCGCCAGACGCCGCCAGAGGTGCCCGGCATGCGGTGGGCCAGCTCGCCCGCGAACGTCTCGAGCATCGCGTCGTCGGCGCCGGCCTGCCCGGTCGGGCGCCTGTGCGGGCTGCGGTCGAGGCGCCCGCCGCGGCCGCCGATCAGATAGTGGCCGTCGTCGCCCTCCGGCTTGATCCAGAGCTCGTGCACGTGGTCGGAGATGATCGGCCCCGGCGGGCCGAACGCGTGCCGCGGCCGGAAGCGCCCCGCCTGGCCTCGCGAGAGGGCGAGCGGGACGACCCCTCCGAGTCCGCGCGTGAGCGTGTTGGCCCATGGCCCGCACGCGACGATCACGACCTCCGCGCTCGCGCGCGTGCCGTCGCCGAGCCAGAGCGTCCATCCGCCGCCGTCGGGTCGCAGGCCCGTGACGCGCGTGCCGAGGCGCAGCGTCGCCCCGTCGCGCTCTGCGGCGCGCACGAAGCCGTCGGCCACGAAGAGCGGCTGGGCATGGCCGCCGGTCGGCTCGTAGCAGCCGATCGCGAGGTCGCCCGCGTGCAGGCGCGGCTCGAGCTCGAGGATGCGATCGACGCCGCACAGCTCGACGTCGACTCCCCGCGCGCGCATCGTCTCGTACACGCCGCGGATCGCGCCTTCGCGCTCTGGCCCGCCGACGACCAGGTAGCCCGACATGGAGTAGCCCGACTGGAACCCGGTGCGCGCCTTCATGTCGGCCAGGAACTCACAACCCCACTTGGCCATGTCGATGATCGCCGGGTCGGCGTAGTGCTGCCGGCACATGCCCGCCGAGGCGCCCGAGGGCCCACCCGCCGCGCGCGTCTTCTCGAACACGACGGGTCGCAACCCGCGCTGCGTGAGGAAGTATGCGATCGAAGCACCCGTCGTGCCGGCGCCGATCACGGCAACGTCGTAGGCGGTCACCGAGCGATTATGGCTGCGCGACACGGGCCAGCGCGCGCTCGCACAGCACGCCGGCCAGCTCGCGTTTCCAGCCCGTCTGCTCCAGGCCGGGCAGGGCGGCCAGGGGATCGGCCGGGTCGAGCAGGCGCGGCTCGTTCGTGAGGCCGATCGCAGCCAGCCGCAGCGACGCTCCGAAGCGCGCGGCGGCGATGCCGGTCAGCGCGAACGACCACGCGGCGCGCTCGCCCGCGCGCTCGTAGGCAGACGCGTCCGGCGGCGCCGGCAACTCGACGCTGGTGATCAGTTCGCCGCGCGCGAGCTGCACGGAGGACCGGTGCCCCTCGCTCGGGCGGCCGTAGAGCTCGGCGATGGGAATGCTCCGCTCGCCGCCGGCGCCCTGGATGCGCACCTTCGCAGCGAGCGCCAGCAGCGCGCCGGCCAGATCGGAGGGCGCGACCGAGATGCAGTCTCCGGCCTCGAGGCCGTGCTTGCGGTGGTCTCCGATCTGCGCGTAGCAGGTATCGCCGCCGGCCAGCCAGCAGGTCAGGTCGGGGTGCCGGAAGTACCAGCAGCGCACGTGCTGTGCCAGATTGCCCGCGACCGTGCCCTGATTGCGCAGCTGCGGCGAGGCGGCCTGCCCTGCGGCCTGCGCCAGGGCGGCGTAGCGCTCGACGACGCGCGCGTCGCCCGCCACGTCCGCAACGCGGGTCGCAGCGCCGATGAGAACCCCATCGCCGTGCGCCTCGATCTCGTCGCCCAGGAGGGCGCGCACGTCGACGAGCGTGCCGGGAGCCTTGCCGCGGGACTGCAGGGGGATCAGGTCGGTGCCACCCGAGAGCGGCTGCGCATCCGGCGCGTCGAGCAGCGCGAGCGCCTCGTCGATGGATCCCGGGCGGACGTAGGCGCTCATCCGGCGCGAGCCTCCAGGAAGCGGCGGCGCGTGATCGGCGACCTGCGCACGCGTACGCCGGTCGCGTGGTAGACGGCGTTGGCGATCGCCGGGGCGGTCGGCACGATCGGCGGCTCGCCCAGGCCCTTGAGGCCGAGCGTCGAGGCGTGCGGATCCGGCCGGTCGATGAACTCGACGACGATCTCGGGGCAGTCGGCGTGCGTGGGCAGCTTGTAGTCCTCGAGGTTGGCGTTGACGACGGTGCCGGTCGTCGGGTCGATGACGCGCTCCTCCATGAGCGCGAAGCCGAGGCCCTGCAGCACGCCGCCCTCGACCTGGCTGCGCGCCTGCAAGGGGGCGATCACGCGTCCGATGTCGTGCACGGCGACGATGCGCTCGACCGTGATCTCGCCCGTCGCGACATCGACGGCGACCTGCGCGATCTGGCAGCCGAACGTGTTCACGCGCATGCCGTCGGGGTTCGGGCCACGCGAGCCCGTGCCCACCAGTTGCGCCTTGCCGAGCTTGCCCGTCACCTCTATCATGGGCTCGCGCAGCGCGCCGTCCAGCGAGACGAACGAGCCGTCGACGATCTGAAGATCCTCCGGCGAGACCTCGAAGACATCGCCGGCGAGCTCGAGCAGCTTGCCGCGCAGGTCGTAGGCGGCCGAGCGCACGGCCGGGGCGACCGAGGGCATCGTCTGCGACCCGCCCGAGACCGGTGCGTAGACGCCGTAGCGCGTCGAGCCCACCTCGACGCGGACGCGGTCGAGCGGGAGCCCGAGCTCCTCGGCGGCGACCTGCGCGAAGGCGGTCGTCACGCCCGTACCGATGTCCTGAGCGCCCGTGACGACCGTGACGACGCCGTCGTGCCCCATGCGCGCGAGTGCGTGCGCGGGCGGGCCACCGCCGCCCCACCAGATCTGGCAGGCGGCCCCGAGCCCGCGCTTGCGGCCGTCCGGGTGCTCGCGGTCGCGCAGCGCATCGCGCTCCGTCCATCCCGCCAGCTCGGCTGCGCGGTCGATGCAGGCCTCGAGGTTCTTTGCGGTATACGGCAGGCCGCTGACCTGGTCGACGTCGACGTCGTTGGCGCGCCGCAAGTCCAGCGGGTCGAGCGAGAGCGCCTCCGCGAGCTCGTCGAGGGCGCTCTCGTAGCCGAAGGTGCCCTCCATGATGCCCGGTGCGCGGAACGCGTTCGAGGGCTCGACGTCGAGCAGCAGGGGGATCGCCTGCGCCCTCACGTTGGCGCAGCGGTAGAGCGTACGCGCCGGCGTGGTCGTCGGATCGACCCAGCCGCGCATCGGATTGACGACAACCGAGGTGACCTCGATCGCCGTCAGCGTCCCGTCGCGGCGAGCGCCGATGCGGAAGCTCTGCTCGTGGATCTGCGAGCGGTGGCCTGCCGCGACGCCTTCGGCGTGGCGATCGTTGAAGACGCGCACGGGCCGCCCTCCGGCGGCGCGGGAGAGGTACGCCGCGATCATGCCCTCTGTGGTTGCGCCCTGCTTGGCGCCGAAGCCGCCGCCCATGAACTCGCAGGTGACGTGCACGCGGTCGGGGTCGAGGTCGAAGGCGCGAGCGAGCTCGGCGCGCGCGTCCCAGATGCCCTGCGTGGACACGAACGCGTGCAACTCGTCGCCCAGCCATTGCGCGACGCCGCAATGCGGCTCGAGCGCGTGGTGCACCTGCGCGGACGTGCCGTACTCGGCCTCGACGATCGCGTCAGCCTCGGCCATGCCGGCCTCGACGTCGCCGCTCTCGTGCTCGACCGGATCCTCCTGCAGGCGCTGATCGGCGAGGGCTTGCGCGGGGTCGGTGACGAAGCCGAGCACCGTGTAGCGCGGCGTCAGGGCCGCCAGGCCGGCACGCGCCGCCTCGGCGTCCTCGCAGGCGAGCGCCGCGACCGGCGCGCCCGCATAGGACGGCTCCCTCTTGAAGATCGGATTGCGGCCCTGCGTGACGTCGGCGTCGGCAGGCGAGAGCACGGCCAGCACACCCGGCACCGCGCGGGCGGCCTCGACGTCGAGCTCGACCGTCGCATGCGCATGCGGCGAGCGCAGGACGACGCCGTGCAGCATCCCGGGCAGCGCGACGTCCGAGACATAGCGCGCCGCGCCCGAGACCCGGCGGGGGCCGGTCAGGCGCGCCACGCGCTTCCCGGCGACGCTCAGCTCACGTGCGTCATCCCAGCCCGGCGGCTCCTCCTCGACGAGCACCCAGCGCTCCTCGAAGCGGCCCTCCATCTCGACGGTCGTCTTCTGCAGCTTGGCCATCAGCCCGCGAGTTCCCCGGCTGCGCGAAGCACCGCCCGCTCGATGCCCGGGTAGGCGCCGCAGCGGCAGAGATTGCCGCTCATGGCGGCGCGCACCTGCTCGCTCGTCGGCCGTGGGGTGGAGGCCAGGAGCGCGGTCGCCGAGACGACCTGGCCGGCCGTGCAGAACCCGCACTGAAGTGCGTCCTCCTCGACGAACGCGCGCTGCAGCGCCGACAGCGCGCCCTCGTCGCCGAGGCCCTCGATTGTCGTCACGTCACACCCCTCGGCCTGCTCGGCGCGCATGATGCACGACAGCACCGCGCGACCGTCGACGAGCACCGTGCAGGCGCCGCACGTGCCCTCGGCACAGGCGATCTTCGTGCCCGTCAGGCCGACTTGCTCGCGCAGCAACTCGGCCAGCGTCGCGCCCTCGGGGACGCTCGTCTGCCGCTCGCGGCCGTTCAGCGTGAGCGTCACTTCGGTTATGCGAGCACCGTATTCGCCTGGGCGGCGCTGAGGAGGCGGAACACGCGGCCCCGCCCGGCGAGATCCGGAGGCGCGTCCGGCACGACCGTGGCCGCCCATTGCGCCCAGAGCGCAGCGGTGCAGCGCACGAGCTCCGCCTGATCGTCCAGGCCCTCCTCGTGAAGGGCGGACTCGGCGAGGCCGAGAAACCCGACGCGCTCGGGCAGCCCGATCCACAGGAGCGTCGTCGCCGCGGCCATGTACATGCTCGCTCGGGCGCGTGCATACGAGGTGTGGTACTCGGCCGGGGCGAGGGGTGCCGAGCGCCGCTCGGGGCGACGCCCCTCGAGCAAGCCGCGGGCGTGTTCGCCCAGCATGCCGCGCAGCAACTCGTCGCCGGCGCCACTCACGCGCGCGGCGCGCACGAACACGTTGAGCGCGGCGAGCGGCTCGCCGTACGGAATGTCGGATGCCCACAGGATCTGTTCCGGCGGAACCAGCGAGAGCAGGTTCAGCTGGTCGAGCGGCGTCCAGGTCGAGCTGTCGAAGAAGATGTTCTCGACCCGCCGCGCCAGCTCACCGATGCGGGCCTGAGCAACGATCGCGGCGTGCGCCAGGATCAGGGACGCGCCAGGGTGGCGTTCGGCGACGTGGCCGAGCTCCAGCGGCATGCCGGGCGGAAGGCCGCGACCCGCGTGGATGAGGACGGGCAGGCGCCGCTCGTCGGCCAGGGCGAAGACCGCCTCGAGGCGAGGATCGTTGACGCGGAACGCCTGCGCGCGCGGATGCAGCTTGATGCCGCGCGCGCCCAGTGCCAGACAGCGCTCGGCCTCCTGCAGAGGATCCTCGCCGTCCTCGAGGCTCAGCCGCACGAACGGGAACAACCGATCCGGCGCCTCGGCGGACCAGCGCAAGATGCGGTCGTTGGGTGCGCGATAGGCCGGTTCGCGGTCCGGCTCGTTGAGCGCGAAGACGTTCGCGGCACTCACGCCCGCGTCGTCCATGAGGCGCAGGTGCTGTGCGACGGAGAGGGAGTGGCCGTCCTCGTCGAGCCCGAGATGTGTGTGCGCATCGAACGGCTGAGAGCCCTCGGGAAGGAGGGCGGCGACGCGCGCACCCTGCGCCGCGAGCAGCTCCTCGGCGCGTTCGATCAGGGCGACATCGGACACCCACCGGAGCCTATACGCTCCCCGCATGGGCGAAGTCACGCCACTCGGGACCGGCTCCGGCAGCGCTTCGCCGACGCGCGCACCGAGCTGTGGCGAGGCCGTCGTCCGCCTGCTCGAGCAGTATGGCGTCGACACCGTCTTCGGCATCCCGGGCGTGCACACGCTCGAGATCTACCGCGGCCTCGCAAGCTCCGAGATCCGCCACATCTCTCCGCGCCACGAGCAGGGCGCCGCGTTCATGGCCGATGGCTATGCACGTGTCGCGGGCAAGCCCGGCGTCTGCACGCTGATCACCGGGGCGGGCCTGACGAATGCCGCGACGCCGATCGCGAGCGCCTATCACGACTCCAGCCCGATGCTCGTGGTGTCGAGCGCGACTGCGTGCGCGGACAACGGCCGCGGGCACGGCAGCCTGCACGACCTGCCCGACCAGCGCGCGTTCATGGCGACGATCACGGCCGAGTCGATCGAGGTGCGCGACCCCGCCGAGCTGCCCGAGGCGTTCGCGCGGGCCTTCGAGATCTTCGATTCGCGCCGCCCGCGCCCCGTGCACATCGGAATTCCGATCGACGTGCTCGACCTGCCCGCCTCGGCCTGGGAACGACTCCCGGCGCGCGGAACCCGCCCGCTCGCCGATCCCGTGCTGATCGAGCGCGCCGTGGAGCTGCTCGACTCGGCCGAGCGGCCGATGCTGCTGCTCGGAGGCGGCGCCGTGGCCGCTGGTGCCGAGGCCGCCGCAGTCGCCGAACGCCTCGTGGCGCCCGTCGGCCTGACCGTCAATGCCAAGGGCGTCCTGCCGGACAGCCACCCGCTGAGCCTCGGAACGACGCTCACACTGAAACCCGTGCACGCAGCCTTCACCGAGGCCGATGTCGTGCTCGCCGTCGGCACGGAGTTCGGGGAGACCGACTACTTCTACGCCCCGGGGGCGTCCGCGCCCGAATTTGCCGGCTCGCTCGTGCGCGTCGACATCGATTCGGGGCAGCTGCAGCGCCAGCGGCCCGCCGCGATCGGCCTGCACGGCGATTCCGCGGCCACGCTCGCGGCCATCGACGCCGGACTGGCCGCCCGCCGGCGGGAGCGCTCGAGCGAGAGCGAGCGCGCCGCCGGGCTGCGCAGCGGCCGCCGCTGGTGGCCCGGCGCCGAGCAGTTCATGCCGTTCCTGGCCGCCCTCGATCGCGGGATTCCCGAGAACGGCATCCTCGTCTCCGATTCGACCCAGCCGGCCTACGTCGCCCATCACTCCTGGCCGGGGCGGGCGCCGCGCGGATACATCGCCCCCGGCGGCTTCGGCACGCTCGGCCCCGCCCTGCCGATGGCGATCGGAGCGCAGCTCGCGGCGCCCCGGCGCGCCGTGGTGGCGCTGGCGGGCGACGGCGGGGCGCTGTTCACGATCCAGGAGCTCGCGAGCGCCGCCGACCTCGGCCTCCCGATCGCGCTCGTGATCTGGCAGAACGACGGCTACGGCGAGATGCGCGACTCGATGGACCGCATCGGCGCGCCGCGCATGGGCACCGAGGTGACCGCCCATGACTTCCTGCTGCTGGCCGAGGGCTTCGGCTGCCGCGGCGTGCGCACCGAGTCGCTGGACGATCTCCCGGGCGCGCTGGCGGAGGCCTTTGCGGCCGATCGGCCGACGCTCATCGAAGTGCACGCCTGAGCTTCTAAGAGCGCATTTCTGAATGAGCGTGTGTGGCTGGGGTGGATGGAGCGAGCAGGGGCGCCCTGCGACGCCCCGGGCCCGCCTCGCGCAGCGAGCGAGCGCCCGGGCCAGACGGAAGTCAATCGCCAGGGCGCGCTATCGGAGGCGTGGGTTCGAGGCGTGGTGGGGTGCGCCCAGGCAATCGACTTCCGTCCGCCCCGGGCGCTCGCTCGCTGCGCGAGGCGGGCCCGGCGCCCCTGCTCGCTCCAACCACCCCAGCCACACACGCTCATTCAGAAATGCGCTCTTAGTCTCGCACGCGCGCGGGCGTCGGACAGAATCGTTCACGAGATCTCAATCG
>JALYLC010000229.1 GCA_030774435.1 Actinomycetota bacterium | reverse complement strand
GGGCTTCGCCGTGGGCGCGTCGTCCGAGGCCGCGGTGCGCGCCGCGGGCGCGACGCCGGCCACCGTCGGCATCCTCGACGGCGTCCTGGTCGTCGGCCTGAGCGGGTCCGAGCTGCGGCGCTTCGGCGATGCCGGATCTGCCGCACGCAAGGTCGGAGCCCGCGACCTGGCGGCCTGCTGCGTTCAGGGAGCGCTTGGCGCGACGACGGTCGGCGGCACGCTCGCCGCCGTGCGCCCACTCGGCATCGAGGTGATGGCGACGGGAGGGCTCGGCGGCGTCCACCGCGGGTTCCCGAGCCCGCCGGACGTCTCGTCCGACCTGGCTGAGCTCGCCCGAACGCGCGTCGCGATCGTCTCGTGTGGCGTGAAGTCGCTGCTCGACGTCCCGGCCACTAGCGAGCTGCTGGAGACGCTCGGAATCCCGGTGCTCGGCTACCGCACCGACACGCTGCCGCTGTTCTACACCGCAGCCGGCGGGCCCCCCGTCTCCGCGCGGGTCGAGTCCGCCGCCGAAGCCGCGGCCGTTGCGCGGGCGCACTGGGAGCTCGGCTCGGCGGGCGCGGTCGCCCTGGCGCGACCGCCCGAGCCAACCCTCGACGACGTCGAGCCGTTGATCGAGGAAGCGCTCGCCGAGGCCGCGAGGCACGGCGTGCGGGGACCGGCGATCACGCCGTTCGTACTCGCGCGCCTGCACGAGCGCAGCGGGGGCCGCACGCTGCGCGCCAACCGCGAGCTGATCGTCGGCAACGCCGCGCTCGCCGGGGAGCTGGCCGTCGCCCTATCCGCGGCGGCGTAGCGCGAGGCGCACGACGGCGCCCGCCGCGTCGCGCACGCGCGTGTAGCTGACGCCCCCCGGCGAGTAGTTCATGAACACAGCCACGAGTGTGCCGTGCGGCGCGAACACGAGTGCGGCGTCGTGCTGCATGTCCGGCAGCCAACCGGCCTTGTGGCCGACAGGAAATGCCGAGGAGGGGCGCACGAGCCCCGGATAGCCCGTGTGAATGAGCAGCCAGAGCGCGACCCGCGCCTCCCGCGCCGTGATGCCGAGCCGCAGCGCCGGGCCATGGCCGGTCGAGGCCAGCATGAGGGAGACGAGCAGCGTGCCGAGATCGTGCGCGGTCGTGTACTTGCAGCACGGAAAGGTTGGCTGGTTGACGACCGTCGCCGGCGGCAACGGGAGCCGCCGCTCACGCTTGGCCGAGCGCGCATGCTCGCCCGGCTCGAGCAGGTAGCCGCAGCACGTGAACGTGCCCGTGGTCCCGAGCGCCTGGATGAGCGTGTCGACCGCGGCCGGCCCGCCCGCGCGCGGGAGCAGCTGATTGGCAGCGAGGTTGGACGAGCTCAGGACGAGCGAGCGCTCGAGCGGCCACGCGGACGAGCGCAGCGGGTCGGCATCGTCGCGCGCGAGCACGCCCAGCAGGATCCCGAGCTTGATCGTGCTCGCGGCCGGAAAGTGCGCACCGGCGTTGTAGGCCGCGGTGCGCCCGCTCGAGAGGTCGCGTATCCAGGCGGCCGAGGTCACGCCGGTCTGTGCCGGCAGGCCCGCCACGCTGTGCTGCACGGCGCCGTCGATGGAGCGCGGTGGCGCAACCGCCGCGGCGGCTGCCGGTAGGCCGAAGACGTGGTCGACCTTCGCCGTCGCGAGCACCCGCGAGCCGGACAGCGCCTGGACGGTCAGCGTGAGATCGCGCGTCGGCAACCCGATCGGGCCGACCAGGAACGCGCGCCGGCCGCTCGTCAGCCGCAGCACGCGCACAGAATGCCCGTCGGCGAGCACCCGCAGCCTCGTCGTGCCCGGGGGCGCGATGCCCTGCACGATTCCCGGGTTGGCCTCGTACGCCAGCGGTGCCGTGAGCGTGAGCGCGATCACCCCCGGAAGGGTAGAGTCACGGTCGCGCGGTATCGCGCTCCCCTTCGCCGGAGGCACTGGGTCTATGTGGGCCGTCATCATCATCGTCGCGATCATCGTTGTCCTGGTCCTGTTCCTGGTCGGGATCTACAACGGCATGGTCCGCGCGCGCAACCGCGTGGACGAGGCGTGGAGCGGGATCGACGTCCAGCTCAAGCGCCGGCATGACCTGATCCCGAACCTGGTCGAGAGCGTCAAGGGCTATGCGGCGCACGAGGCCGGCGTGTTCGAGGCCGTGACGCAGGCGCGCGCGGCAGCCATGGGCGCGCAGGGCCCGGCGGAGGCCGCCAAGGCAGAGGGCGCGCTGAGCAGCGCGCTCGGCCGCCTGTTCGCGGTTGCGGAGGCCTACCCGCAGCTGCGCGCGACCGAGAACTTCCAGCAGTTGCAGGCCGAGCTGACGAACACCGAGGATCAGATCGCGGGCGCACGCCGCATCTACAACGGCAACGTGCAGTCCTACAACACGCGCATCCAGACCTTCCCAGGGACCGTCTTCGCGGGCACGTTCGGCTTCGAGAAGCGGGAGTTCTTCGAGCTCGACTCGCCAGCCGACCGCGACGTGCCCGTGGTCTCGTTCGGTTCGGGCCCCGGACTGGTGTCGCCGGAGCCGTCTACCGGCGCTCCGCCGCCCAACGTGCCGACCCCGCCGCCGGGGCAGGGCTTCCCGCCGTCCCAATAGACGACCTCAGGTCAGCGCGACGGCAACGCAGGTCGCCGCGAGCACGATCCCGGTGCTCCATGCGACGCAACGCGCGATGTGGCCCTGGGGCAGGCCATGCTCGGCCGACATCGTGAGCGTGTTGAGGCCGGTCGCCATGCCGGCCTGAACGAGGAACGCCTCGGGCACGTGGATCACGAGCGAGGCAGCGAGCAGCAGCGCGGGGGAGAGGCCGAGGCGCAGCACGAGCGCGGCGCCCACGTCGCGGTCGGGCCGCAGGTCGAGGCTCCCGAGCGTGAGCCCGAGCGCGAGGAACGCCGGAAACGCCGCGAACAGCGCCAGCGAGCGCGCGGGATGCCCGAGGCCGAACGTGCCAATGCCGGAAGCGGCCCACAGCAAACCGACCGCGACAGGCGGCAGGAGGCGATTGCGCAGCACCGCCGCGCGCACCGCGGCGAACCCCCTGTGCGTGTGGGCCGCGGCCAGCGATCCTCCGACCAGCATGTTGTGCGGCGCCGATGCGAGCGACGCGTAGAGCGCGGCCGTCGGGAGCGAGGATGTTCCGAACAGCGCGGCGCACACGGGTAGGCCAAGCCAACCTGTATTGGGCCAGAACGCCGAGAGCGTGAAGGCGGCGCGCTCGGCGCTCGTGCGATAACGCCAGCGGCCGTAGCCGATGGCTGCCGCGACCACCAGCAGCAGGCAGCCCGTCGCGGCGAAGACGGCGGGGCCCGCCTCTCGGATGGGCGCGGAAGCGAGCAGGACAGGCAGCGTGAACAGGCCGAGCCAGTAGATCGCGCGCCACAGCCGGTCCCTGGCCACGGCGTGCGGGTGGTGGCGGCGCGCGAGCACGAAGCCCGGCGCGAACATGGCCAGCAGGCCTACCGGTAGCAGCTGCGTCACTGCGGGCTTGCGGTCGCCTCGACGGCGAGCTCGGCGGGGTGCGCGACGCGCACGTCGAGACGCGCCGCGCGCAGCGCGGAGCGCAGCTGCAGTGCGCAGCCCGGGTTGCCGC
>JALYLC010000228.1 GCA_030774435.1 Actinomycetota bacterium | reverse complement strand
GCCGCCAGGCGCAGCAGCGCCTCGGCGGGCACGTCAGGCTCGGCGGGCAGGCTCGCAACGACCGCACGCAGTCCCATCACGACCGTCGCGCCGTGGTCGCCGTCGCCGGCGATGGCATCGAGCTGGTCGAGACGCGCCTGCTCGCGCTCGACGACGCGGAGCAGCTCGCGCATGCCCGCGGCGAGGTCGCGCGAGCTCACCACGGCAGGCTGCCGAGCGGCGGGGCGCAGACCGGGCGCGCGGGCGCAGCGACCAGCGCGGCCAGCTCGGGGTCGAGATCGGTCACGGTGAGCGAGAGCCCTGCCATCTCGAGCGAGGTGACGTATTCGCCCACCAGCGCCTGGCGCAGCTCGAGCCCGAGCGCGCGCAGCCTCTCGGCGACCCGCCTGAGGACGATGAATGCCTCGAGCAGCGGCGTCGCGCCCAGCGTGTTCACGAGCACGAGCAACGGCTCGCCGGCGGAGCCGGCACCGTCGGCGAGCGCGAGGTCGAGCAGCTGGTCGGCCACGTCGTCCGCGGACGCGAGTGGCTCGCGGCGGATGCCGCTCTCGCCGTGCACTCCCATGCCGATGTCCATCTCGCCCTCGGGGAGATCGAACGTCGCCACACCGGCTGTCGGAACGATGCAGGGCCCGAGCCCGACGCCCACCGTACGGGTGCGCGCATTCGCGTGCCTGGCCGTGGCGGCCACCTCGGCGAGGCCCGCGCCCTCATCGGCGCGCGCGCCTGCGGCCTTCAGCACCACGACGTCGCCGGCGACTCCCCGGCGCTCGCCGATCTGCTCGCGCGGGGCCGACGCGACGTCATCGGTCACGAGCACCGTCTCGCTCGCAATGCCGCGGTCGTCGAGCAGATCGGCCGCCATGCCGAAGTTCATGATGTCGCCGTCGTAGTTGCCGTAGACGAAGAGCACGCCCTCTGCCGGCGCCAGGCGCTTGGCGATCTCGAGCACCGGCTCCGCCGACGGCGAGGCGAAGACGTTGCCCACCGCGGCGGCGTCGGCGAGGCCCTGTCCGAGATAGCCGAAGAAGGCCGGCTCGTGCCCCGAGCCTCCGCCCGTGATGATCCGCGTGCGACGAGCCCCCGCGGGCTTCGTGAAGACGAGACCCCGGCGCGAGGCCGTCGCCTCGATCACGTCGCCATAGGCGATGAGGATGCCGTCGACCATCTCGTCGACCGCCGAGAAGGGGTCGTTGAGCAGCTTGCGCATCGCTCGCGAAGGCTCACTCATCGGCGCGACGAGGCTATCATCGCTCGCTCCTGTCCGGACAAGAGCCGCTCATCGGCTCGGCGAGAGGGCGGATAGCAGTTGCGCGCTCGCGCGCACGCCTGCCGATCGCGCTCGCTGCGTTCTTGACACCCCTGCGCAAACGCCATATCGTCGCCTGTCCGTACAGGATGCAGAGCCTCGGAGGTCCGATGCCAACGGCAGCGGGAAGGATCGATCGCCACTCGCCGGTGCCGTTCTATTTTCAGATGGCCGCGGCGCTCGAGCACGAGATCACGGCGGGACGCTGGGCCACGGGCACACGCATCCCGTCGGAGCCCGAGCTCTGCAGGCAATTCGGCATCTCGCGCTCGGTCGTGCGCCAGGCGCTGCAGCGACTGGAACAGGAAGGGCTGATCCTGCGCCGCAAGGGCTTCGGCACGTTCGTCGCCGAGACGGGCCCGCGCTCGTGGCTGCTGCAGTCGTCCGACGGGTTCTTCCAGGACGAGGTCGATCGCCACGGGCGCCGTGTCACCTCGCGCATCCTGCGGCTGGAGATCGCCCCGCTGCCGAACTGGGCCTCCGACGCGCTCGATCTCCCGGAGGACAGCCTCGGCGTGACGATGGAGCGCCTGCGCTGGCTGGACGACCAGGTGGCCTTGCACGTCTCGGATCACCTGCCCGAGCGCCTGGCGGACACCGTCCTCGGGCTCGAGGACGATCCGAGCGAGTCGCTGTACGAGCGGCTCAAGCGACTCGAGGGCCTCGAGGTCTCGGGCGGCCGGCGCGTCGTCGAGGCCGCCGCCGCCGGGCCCAAGCTCGCGCGCCTGCTCGAGGTCGAGCGCGGCGACCCGCTGGCGTTCATCGAATCGGTGCTCTGGGATCGCGAGCTGCGCCCCTTTCACTGCTTCCGCACCTGGCTCCGCACCGATCGCATCCGCATCGAGATGCAGGTCTCCTCGAGGCGTCCGAGCGCCGGCGAGCTGCTCGCGAGCGACGCCGAGACAGCCCTTTAGAAGCTCTCGCAGGGCGCTCTTGACAGCAATCGCACGAACTCGCTAACGTCGCCCTGTCCGTACAGGCCGACAGGCCGAGCCAGCCCGAGGAGGAGCGAGCGTATGTCTGCGTCCGGCGCGACCGGCGACGAGGTACTCGTCGCCCAGACCGATCTCCAGGCGGGAGCGCTGCGCCTGCCCGAGGTGCTGATGCAGTCCGTCACGCTGGTGGCACCTGCGATCGCGACCCTGTTCTCGTTCCAGTTCATCATCGGATTCGCCGGCGTCTCCGCGCCACTCGCCTTCCTCATCGTGATGGTCATCGCGCTGATGCTGGCGGTCAACCTCGCCATGCTGGCGCGTGCGTTCCCCTCGGCCGGCGGCTACTTCACCTACCTCAGCCGCGCGCTCCATCCACGCGTCGGGCTGTTCGCGGGCTGGCTCTACTTCCTCATCAGCCCGCTCGTACCGGCGCCCATCCTCGTCTACATGGGCACGGTGCTCGAGACGGAGTTGAAGGCGAAGTACGACTTCACGTTCCCGTGGTGGTTGTTTGCCGGCCTCGCGCTCGCGGTCGTCATGTTCGTCACCTACCGCGGCATCAAGCTCTCGGGCAAGACGCTGATCATCCTCGGCGGTGCCGAGATCGCGATCGTGGTCGCGCTGAGCCTCTGGAGCGCCTTCGATCCGGGCCCGGGCGGCTTCAATTTCGCGCCGCTCAACCCGGGCAAGATCGGCGACGTCGGCGCCAACGGCCTCTATCTCGCGGTCGTGTTCGGCATCTTCTCGATCACCGGGTGGGAGGGCGCCTGCCCGATCGCCGAGGAGAGCGAGAACCCGCGCTCCACCGTGCCGAAGGCCCTGATCTTCTCCGTGCTGCTGACGGGCAGCATCCTCGTCATCTGCACCTGGTTCCTGCTGCTCGGCTGGGGCACCAAGAACGTCGCGGCCATCGGCGACGCATCCAACCTCCCGCCGCTGATCCTGGCAGACAAGTACTGGGGCAGCGCCTACTGGATCGTGCTCCTGGCGCTCGTCAACTCGACGATCGCCGTGTGCATCGCGTCCAACCTCGTGGGCACGCGGATGTGGTACTCCATGGCCCGCGCCGGGGCTCTGCCGAAGTGGTTCACGAAGCTCCATCCCACCTACCGGACGCCGTGGAACGCGACGCACGCGCAGTTCTTCGTGACCATCGCGAGCGCCGTCATCCTCACGTGGTGGTGGGGCAAGAACAACATCTGGTTCGTCGACGGCAGCATGATCACGTTCGCCCTGGGCGGCGTGTACATGCTCGGGAGCCTCGCCGTGCTCCTCTACTACGGGTGGAGAAAGCGCGACGAGTTCAACCCGATACTGCACGGGTTGTTCCCCATCGTGTCCCTCGTGGCGATGGGGATCCTCTGGTACAAGTCGCTCAATCCGTTCCCCCCGGCGCCCTTCAAGTACGGCCCGATCAGCGCCTTCGTGTGGATGGGCGCCGGCGTCGTGCTCGTGGCGGTACTCGCGTTCATGGGCAAGGAGGACTGGCTGGCCGCCGCAGGACGCGCTGCCGACGAGCGTCCCGAGACACCGGAAGAGCTCGCTCACCGGCCGGCCTTCTAGCGACCGGAGAGCTCGATGAGCGGCGGACGCATCGATGAGCTCGCCGGGTCGGTAGCGATCGTGACGGGCGGAGGCTCCGGCATCGGCCGGGCCTCCGCCCTCAGCCTCGCGCGGCTGGGAATGGCGGTCGTGGTCGCCGGACGGCGCCGCGAGCTGCTCGCCGACACGGCCGGGGCCATCGTCTCCGACGGTGGCCGCGCCCTGGCGTTTCCGTGCGACCTCGGCGACAGCGCCGCTCCGGCAGCGCTCGTCGCCGCTGCCACGGCGGAGTTCGGCCGCGTCGACGTCATCGTCAACAACGCCGCGACGATCACGGTCAAGCCGTTCGCGCAGTGGCGCCCAGACGAGCTCGACGAGCACTTCGCGGTCAACGTGCGAGCGCCGTTCCTGATCATTCAGGCGGCCCTCCCCCAGCTGCGAGCATCGCCGGTCGCCGCGGTCGTCAACATCAGCTCGTCGTCCGGCTCGATGGTGCGGCCCGGCCAGTCGATCTACGGCATGTCCAAGGCCGCGCTCGAATATCTGACCAGATCACTCGCGGCCGAGCTGGCCGAGGATCGGATCCGCGTCAACTGCATCGCCCCGGGACCCGTGGACACGCCCATTCACGCCACCTGGGCCGACGACCTGGACGAGGCCTATCGCTGGCTCTCGGGCCAGGTGCCGCTCGGGCGGATCGCAACGGCCGGCGAACTGGCGGAATGGGTCGTGAACCTGATCCTTCCGAGCGCCTCGTGGGTCACCGGAGTCGTCATCCCCGTGGACGGCGGGCAGGTGCTCGACCACCGATGAGCGCACGCCCCGCCAGGGCGGTCGTCGTCACCGGCGGCGCACAGGGGATCGGCCGCGCCGTGGCCGAGCGGTTCCTCGGCGACGGCGCGGGCGTCGTGATCCTCGACCTCGACGGCGAGCTGGCCGCCGCGACCGCAGCCGACCTGTCGGCGTCCGGGCCGGTGCGCGCCGTCGCCGGCGACGTGAGCAGGCGCGAGGACGTGCGCTCGGCCGTGACCACGTGCATCGCCGAGTTCGGGCGCCTCGACGCGATGATCGCCCACGCCGGCATCGCGGACGTCAAGCCGCTGCTCGAGATCGACGACCGCAGCTGGCAGCGCGTGCTCGACGTCAACCTGACCGGCGTCTTCCTGTGCCTGCAGGAGGCCGGCCGGGTGATGGCCGCGGGCGGCGCGATCGTCGTCACGGCCTCGACGAACTCGTTCTGGGTCGAGCAGAACATGGCGCCCTACAACGCCTCCAAGGGAGGCGTCGTGGCGCTCGTGCGCACGGCGGCACTCGACCTCGCCCCGCACGGCATCCGCGTCAACGCGGTGGCGCCCGGGGTCATCCGCACGCGCATCTCGGAGTGGGTGATCGACGACCCCGTGCTGGGGCCCGAGTACCTGAGGAAGCTCCCGCTCGGCCGCTTCGGCAAGCCCGAGGACGTGGCCAGCGCGGTGGCCTTCCTGGCCTCGGCGGAGTCGTCGTACATCACGGGCCAGACGCTGATCCTGGACGGCGGCCTGACGCTCGGGCAGCCGCTCGAGGAGATGGACGTCACGCTCCCGGGGACGGGGCAATGAGACCCGCCTACCGCGCGGATCGCGCTCGACGCGGCGAGCCACACCCGTGAACCCCGCCAGAAGGGAACAAGATGCCGGTGTCTGAGCGTCAGAAGGCCGCGATCGGGCGCCGCCGCAGCGAGGTCGAGACACCGGCGCTGATCCTCGACCTCGACGCCGCGCGCGCCAACATCGCCACGATGGCCGGGCGGATCGCGCAGCTGCCGGCGTCCCTGCGCCCGCACGCCAAGCTGCACAAGAGCCCGCAGATCGCACGGATGCAGATCGACGCGGGCGCGATCGGCATCGCCACGGCCACGATCCGCGAAGCGATCGCGATGGCCAACGCGGGCATCGACGACATCCTGATCGCCAACGAGGTCGTCGGGCCCGACAAGGTCACGGCGCTCGCGGAGGTCGCCCGATCGACGCGCATCACGGTCGCGGTGGACTCGCCGGCCAACCTCGATGCGCTCTCGGCCGCCGCGAGCGCCGCCTCGAGCACGATCGGCGTGCTGGTCGAGGTCGACGTGGGCATGGGCCGCTGCGGCGTGCGCTCGAAAGAAGAGGCACTCGAGGTCGCGCGCCACGCGCGCGGGCTGCCCGGAATCGAATGGCGCGGCGCGATGGGCTACGAGGGCCACTGCATGCTGGAGCCGGACCGCGAGATTCGCGTCCAGAAGCAGGGCAAGGCCGTGCGCGACCTGCTCGAGGTCGTCGACCACCTGGCGGCCGATGGCATCGAGTGCGAGATCATCTCCGCGGGCGGCACGGGCACCTACGATCTGACCGGTGCGCACCCGCGCGTGACCGAGCTGCAGGCCGGGTCGTACGTCTTCATGGACGCCTTCCACGGCAGCCTCATCCCGGGCTTCCCGCCGGCGCTCACCGTGCTCGCCACCGTCGTCAGCAGGCACGGCCCTCGCGTCATCCTCGACGCCGGGCGAAAGGCCATCGGCGCCGACCTGACGATGCCGGTGGCCGTCGGCCACGAGGCCGTCACCGCCTTCCTGGACGAGGAGCACGCCGGCCTCGACGTCGGCGACGACTGCGCGCTTGCGGTCGGCGACACGGTCGAGCTCATGCCTGGCTACGGACCGACCGCGGTCAACCTGCACCCCATCTACCACGTCGTCGAGAACGGGATCGTGACCGCTGTCTGGCCCGTGCTGGGCCGCCACGGCAGTGACGCCCCGATCGGAAAGGGAGCCGCGCGTGACTAGCGTCAAACTCGACCAGGGCGGGCTCGCGATCACGCAGGTCGCGGCCGTCGTCAAGGACCTCCGTTCGTCGCTCGAGCACTACCACACGGCGCTCGGCTGGGG
>JALYLC010000227.1 GCA_030774435.1 Actinomycetota bacterium | reverse complement strand
ACGGATCCGCAGGAGGCCGAAGATGCGATCGGCGACGGATCCCGGCTGTCCTTCGACGACGCTGAGCGTAAACGCGCCGGCGGCCTCCAGCTCGCGTTCTACGCTCTGCAGCCACCTGATGACGCCCGAGTCGATGAAGGTGGCGTCACTCAGATCGATCACCGCGACCTTGCAGAGCGGCCAGATGGCGCGTGTCTGCTGCTCGACAAGCGGCCTGGTGGCGAGGTCGTGAGCGCCCTGGAGGGTGACCAGCCACGTGCCGTGGCTGTCGCACGGCGTCACGGTTCGCCTATCTCACAACCCGCGGCGCCGGCGACGAACAACTCGAGAGCTCGATCGACGTCGTCTTGGCGCGCTTCGCGGAATTCCATGGGCTCGAAGGCACATTCGGACGCCGCGCGCTGACCGAACGCGCCAAGGGCATCCTCATGGAGCGCCACGCCGTCGAGGAGGATGTCGCATTTCTCATGCTGCGCGACCAATCCCGCAAATCGAACCGCAAGCTGATCGACGTCGCCCAGTCCGTCCTCGAGGCGCGCGCGCTGCTGCCCGACAAATCGTCGGACGCCAGCGGCTGAAACCGGCTACGCGTTCCTCGCCCAGACCGAGACGTGCATGCGGCTCTCGCTCGTGAAAGGCTCGCGCTTCCAGCCGGCCCAGCGCTCGCGCAGGCCCATCCCGGCCAGCTGTGCCATGAGGTCGAACTCCGCAGGCCACGTGTAACGAAAGGGAATCGAGAGGCGCTCGAGTCTTCCGTCGACGATCTCGAAGTGATGGGACGTGAGGCCCTGCGTCGCGACGTCGTACTCGTCGATCCCCCATCTCGTCTCGCTCAGATGGAACGCGCGGAGGGTCTCACCGGGCGGAAGCCGCCGGAGCCCCGGGACGCCGACCTCGATCACGAAGCAGCCGCCGGGCTCGAGGTGCGCCGCGACGTTGCGGAAGCACGCGACCTGAGCCGCTTGCGTCGTCAGGTTCGAGATCGTGTTGAAGACCAGATACGCCACCGAGAACGTCGCGTCGACCCTCGTGGTCGCGAAGTCCCCGATCGTCACAGGGATGTCTGCGCCTCCCGGCTTTGCACGCAGCCTCGCGACCATCGCCTTCGACAGGTCGATCCCGTGCACCGGCACACCGCGCTGCGCAAGCGGGAGTGCGACCCGGCCGGTCCCGATGCCGAGCTCGAGCGCGCGTCCGCTCCCGGCCAGCTCGGCGAGGAACTCGACGGCCGTGTCGATCGGCGCCCGGTCGACCATGTCGTCGACAGAATCGTCGTACCTCGCTGCGACGCGCTCGTCGAAGTAGCCGTCGTCGTCCACCGGAGGAACCTAGCGCACGCAAAGCGCGCCGGGACGCCGACGAGCCATCCACAGGATCGCGCGCGCGTCGCCCGATAGTCTGGCCCGATGGCTGACAGCGCCCCGATCCGTACGGCGATCGTCGGCTACGGCCTCTCGGGGCGCATCTTCCACGCTCCGTTCATCGCGACAAACCCACGGTTCTCGATCGAGTGCATCGCGACGAGCGACCCGGCGCGACGTGCGCAAGCCACCCGGGATCATCCCGGGGCCGAGATCGTCGGATCGCCCGAGCAACTGCTCGCGCAGAGCTTCGACCTCGTCGTGCTCGGCTCTCCCGCCCACGTGCACGTCGAGCAAGGCTTGTCGGCGCTCGCCTCCGGAGCCGCACTGGTGGTCGACAAGCCCTTCGCGGCCTCAGTGGCCGAGGCCGAGCAACTGATAGCGGCCGCAGCTTCGTCCGCGCGGCCACTGATCGTCTTCCAGAATCGCCGCTGGGACGGTGATTTCCTCACCGTCCGCAAACTGCTCGGCGAAGGAGCGCTCGGCGAGGTTCATCGCTTCGAGTCGACATTCGAGCGCTGGTCGCCAGAGCTCGGAACACGCTGGCAGGACACGACCACCACCAGCCAGGGTGCCGGAATCGTCTTCGATCTCGGCAGTCACCTCGTCGACCAGGCGCTGCAGCTCTTCGGCCCGGCGACGCTGACTGCGGCGGAGCTGTCGATTCTGCGCCCTTGCGGAGTGAGCGCCGACGAGGCGTTCCTCTCGCTCCTGCATGACAGCGGCGCGCGCTCCCACCTCACGATGAGCCGGTTCGCGACGCGCGCGGGTCCGCGCTTCCGCGTGCTCGGCTCGACCGCCGGGTACACGGTCTTCGGCCTCGACGGGCAGGAGGCGGCGCTCGTGGCGGGCGCCTCGCCGGCCGACGCGAAATTCGGAGTCGTGCCCGAGGACGCGTGGGGCACGCTGGGCATCGACGGCTCCGACACGCTGCCGGCTCGTGTGCCGACGAAGAGGGGCGACTACGGCCGCTTCTACACGGCCGTGGCCGCGACGATACGGGACGGGGCCCCGCCGCCGGTCGACCCCGGCGACGCCCTCGCAGCGCTCCGGATCATCGCCGAAGCGCACGAGCTGGCCGGAATCTGACGACCAACGCCAGCCCGGAGCGGCGCCGCAAATCGCGGGTCCAGCTCGAGCTGGGCGGCGTAGCGCCGGAGATCGTCGTCCTCGAGTGCCCTCTGGTGGTGAAAGAGCAGCTCATGCATGGTCCAGAACCGGCCCTGGAGTGCGGCTGCCTCGGCTGCGGCAGCCGCTGCGAACGCGTGCGGGTGGATCTGCGTGAGCGGGAAATGCCGGAAAACAAAGCGGATCCCGCTGCTCAGCGTTCGCTCGA
Source organism: Actinomycetota bacterium (assembly GCA_030774435.1). Lineage (GTDB taxonomy): Bacteria > Actinomycetota > Thermoleophilia > Gaiellales > JALYLC01 > JALYLC01. The sequence goes on along the minus strand of JALYLC010000227.1, from coordinate 539 downwards.
CGCGCTCGACCTCTCGGAACGCTTGCCGCGAATAGGGGCATTCGTAATCGCCATACTCGACAATGAGGCGAGCCGTCGACGGGCCGCGGACGTGATCGACCTCCTCGTCGAGCGGTTCCAAGGGTCGGCTGCCGTATCTCCCGCATGGCGCGTCAGAACCCGACCGACCGGCGGATCAGGACGACGTGGATGCGGCCGGGCAGTTCCTGATGGATCTCGAGGATCTTGCCGACGAAGCTGTTCTGCCCATAGGCGGCATACGCGCGCGCGTCCTCGAGTATCAGGCTGTGCCGGAAGATCCGCTCGCGTGCTGCCTCGGCGCTCGGGACGAGCTTCTGTGCGCCCACGACGAAGATGACGTTTGCAGCGCCCCACGCGTAGGCGGCAAGCTGGCTGCCGGAGGCGGAGGCGATGAAGAGCAGTCCGTCGTGGGTGACCGCGTGCACGCTGCCGAGGGCGAAGTCGGCCTGGCCCGCGGCGGCCTTCATCTCTGCCAGCTGCGTCGCGTAATCCAGCGCCATCATCTTGTTGCGCGCCGA